>QWQH01000089.1 GCA_003670915.1 Planctomycetota bacterium
GCCATCTTTGATCGTACTGTGGGAGCCTTGCGCTGAGCGGCGCCATCTGCCCGCCTCGGCTTCGATGCCGGACACGTGAATGCATCAGACACTCTCAAAGTGCTTCAGAAACCGTGTTACGGAAGCAGCCAGCGGCATGCCAGAAAGCCGCCCACAAGGAGCACGCCTAAGACAACCGTGACCACTTCCAGATAGCGTTCCAGAAAGTCTTTGGCGCGGTGGCCACACAGACGCATCACGGCGGCCACGATAAAGAATCTCGCGCTGCGGCCAATCGCCGAAGCCGCCACAAGCGTGCCCAGCGGCACTCCAAACACACCGGCAGCGATCGTGAATATTTTGTAGGGAATCGGCGTGAACGCTGCTGTGAAAATCGCCGCAAAGGCATTGGATTTGTAGAGCGACTCTACAGCGGCAAACTTGTCGTGTGAAAACCCTGGCACCCACTCAAAAAAAACTGGCCCCACGAATTGCCACAAGCCCCAGCCAATGGCCCAACCTGCAACCCCTCCGGCAACGCTTGCCACCGACGACACCGCTGCGTAGAGGAAACTGCGATTGGGGCGTGCCACCGACAGGGCAATCTGAAGAACGTCAGGAGGAATCGGAAAAAAAGAGCTTTCAGCAAACGAAATCACTGCCAGTGCCGTGAGCCCATGCGGCGAGTCGGCCCACGAAAGCACCCAGTCGTAGAGCCTTCGGATCGGACCCCGGCGACGGATTTTAGATTCTGGGGTTTGCATCAATGCAGCGGTTGCTCAAAACGGCTTGCGGGAACCACGTGGCGAGTGCCCACGGATCAGGTCCGAATCAGTGCGGGATCATAGCAGCCGGGTGCAAAAATCATCGCAGCCATTTTTCTGGTTGGAAACGATTCAATGGTGTGGGGTTGTTTGTCAACGGCCCGCGGAGGGCCAGGCACGCCAGAACGACCGGGATCACCAGCGACGCTGCCAAGGCCAGGGGAAGCCATTCAGAAGACTGCCCCGTGGCACCCACAAAACTCCATACCAATGCGATCGCACAATTCCCACCGGCGGCCGCTGGGAAAAATTCCCGCAACCGCATGCCCGCACCGCCGGCAAACAACGACGCTGCCTCGGCCAAAAGGGGCAGCGGCCGCGTGAGCACAATCAGCAGCGGCCCGATCCGTTGCTCGTGTCGCTGGAGTGCGGCACGTTCTGCCGGATCGAGTCGCTCCAAAGCGAGTCCACCGGCCCTCCGGCCAAGCCACCAGCCAGCAACCGCGCTGATCGTCAGGCCCAGCCACGCGCAGGCTGTGCCTGTCACCACTCCCAATTCGGCGCCGCCGAGCGTGGCAACCATGCTCGACGGCACTGGCAGCAGCAGATCGACTGCCAGCACGGCCACCTCCATCGCCGCCATTACCAGAGGCGTTGGACGGGGATCGATCGCGCGAGCAACCATCTCATCCAACCGTGTACCAAATGCGAGAAATGGCACCAGCGGCACGGCCACTGCTGCGAGCGCGAGGAGGGCGAGCAGGCGAGCGGTGCAACGCATAAGATGTGGGCCGATGGGGGGCCAGTGGGAGCAGAGCCTTTCAAAGAGAATACCTCAGAATGGCGATGCCCGCTGGAAATCGTTCCGGAATGGTTCTGGGCACGGAGCAGATCCACAAGCAGATCGTGCGAAGGCGTTACCACGAGATAAACAGCCAGCGAAAGGATGGCTAAGTCGCGAGCAGTATGCTGCGGCGAGAGCAGCCACCAGCCACCCAACAGGGCGATCCACGTGGGAATCAAGAGCGGCAGGGCAGCCCAATGCAGTCGCACCATCGCGATGCCAAGGGATGACGGATCAGACGTGCCAATCCGGGCTACAGGGATCGCCAGGAGTCGCATGTGCCGCCATGCGTGCCAAAAAAGAAAGTAAAATCCAATTGAAAACAAAGGGTCTGCCACAACGCCGAGCAATCCGATGATCGAGAGATCTACGAGGGTATTCCACGAGCGTCGCATCGCCCCGGGCACATGCCGCGTGGCGATCGCCTCGGCAGCCAACGCACAGGCGGCCGCCACCACCAGCGCGATTCCCACGCGATCAATGCCCGCCGGCGCAAACCACCCGGCCGCGTTGAACGTTGACGTTGTGCCCATCAGAGAGAGGAGATCCAGCACAACTTGAGATGTGGCCAAAGGCCAGCAGGCCATCGGAACGCCCAGCACACTGGCCCCGCGGGCCACCGCCGCCCGTACCTGCGGCCACGCCCCGGGAGGAATCGGGGGCCTTTGCCCATCGGCGTGCCCGAGGCCGAAATGCCAAATGCTCAACGCGGTGAAGAGCAGCACCAGCGGTCCTGGCAGAAGGATGAAGAGTGCAAGCACAGCCCCCATGGCCGCCAGATACAACCCAAACACCCACAGTGACAACGGCCCAACGCACAATCGCTTGGCAAGCGCCAAGTCTGCTGCACCGTGAGGCAACCCCACAACGGCCAGCGATACAATCCATGGCAGCGGAGCCAAGAGCGTTGATAACTCCCGTCCGCCGAGGATAGCCGCGAGCGTTGCCAAGAGCAGGCCCGCCAACGGAAGTTCTCGAAAGATGCGGTCTTCGAAGGCAGGCGGTTGGGTGCGGCAAGCCGGCATGTCTGAAACAAACTGCTAGAAGTCAGCGATGAAAAGAGAAAAAAGCCTCGCGGGAGTTGGATGGCTCCGCTTGCATAGAGCGAGACCCGTCGCGCCGGACTGTCCGACGCGACGGGGTCGCCGTGCATACACAAGACTTTAGCCTCGGTTGTGAGACTCGTTGGAATGGCTCATGGCTTGGATCCCATGGTAGGCCACCAATCCGAAGCCCACTTTGTTGATCACGTCTGAGATGTTGTAGACGATTTCTCGCAACTCACCATTTCCTGAACGGGCCATCAGAAAACCGATCGGATAGATCGCCCATCCAAAAAGTATGAACAAACGCATCGTCTCAAGGGACCTTGCCAGCGGGGCAGGAGCCTCGGCAATGGCTTGCCCCAGCGACATGTAGAGCACTCCGACGATCATCAATTCAGCCACGCAGGCGACGAGGAAAAACGTCCACCAACGCTCCGAGTTAACGGGGGATGTTTCGGCAATGAACGCAGTCACGATCATAGCCACATCGAGGACCACGAGTTGGACAAAGAACTTCGTGCCCCGATCACCCATCCGCAACAGGAGCGGAAATTTGACGAGGAGCAGGGGAGTGGTAAACAACCAGTCGATGTACCGCAGCGCCGTCGGAAACTGTCCACCCGACTCTTGGTAGACGTGCGTCATCTTGAAGTAGTGAAAGCAGGCAATTGCACAGACAAGTCCCGCCACCACCATCGTGCTTCGATACGCTGGTTCGACATTGGTGCGCATCAAGAAAAAGTAGAGGGCCCCGGCCCCCATGGCCACGGTGCCTGCAAAGAAAAGGTAGAGCGTAATCGACTGCAGGGGGGTGTTCTTCGTGAAGTCGTTCGACAGGGCCGTAACCCCTCCTGCAGTTGCCAATGCATCGGCAGCCACAGCCAGAAGAGCATGCATGAAATTCTCCAATTCTGTCGCATTCGCCCGAAGGCTTTGGCGACGGGTTCGTGGTGAGAGAGCACAGGCCCTCTCGGAATAAAAGCTGCAATAACGGTTATTGCAGTCTGATTTCAACAGGTCGGCACAATTCAGGAGCACCTAGACAATAACCAAGTTTCAAACCGGTGCGTTGGCAAAGGTTTAACAGGCACAGTAAAAGTTCCCCTTGGAAATTCCGGCAACCAGTATATGGCCACACGGGATCTAACAGCCAGCACTATAAGGGGGGGGAACAATGGTCTGCAACCAGAGCCCTGCTAGGCATGTCAGCCGAAGCGTTTTGAGGCCCGAGTTCCGGGGCATTCCTTTGCACAATGGCGGTGATTTTGGCCAAAAAAAGGCCCTACAGGACAGCCAAGCCGGGGGCGCATCGACACCCACGGTGCCAAAAAGAGCGGCCGTCGGTTGGGGATGCATTGCGAGCAATGCTCGTCATGCTCGTCATGCCGTCATGCCGTCGGCATGTTCAGTGCCTTGGGTGGATTCGGTTCAGCAGCCTCGAAGGCCTGTCGCACAATATCCAGCCCCACGCTTCCACTCCACGCGGCGAGCAACTGTTGGGCAATCGGTCCTGGCTGGCCGGAGCCGATGGGGCGGCCGTCCAGGCGGGTGGCTGGCAACAAGCAGTTGGGAGTGCTGGTGAGCAAGATCTCGTCGGCACTCGCCAGATCTTCCGACCGCAGCGAATGCTCCCGCCACACAATCCCCAAAGAGGCGGAGAGTTGCTTGAGATAGTGAAGGCTGACGCCTGCGAGGGCATCGGTGGACGGAGGGGTGATGATCGTGCCCCTTTGTACAATGGCGATATTGGCCGTCGAGGTTTCGCTCACTCTTCCGTCGGCGTGGCAGAGTACAGCACGTGCGCCTGGTTCGAGCGACTTGGCCATGGTGTCGGCGAGAACATAATGCATGCGACTACGGCACTTCATCTGGAGTGGCCAGCAGGCGTCGGGCACCTGGCAGATCGAAACGCTGCGAAGCGTTATGCCGTTGCGGTAGGCGTTGGACCATGTGGAAAATGCCAGCGGGAACGAGTGAATCGCCACGCGAGGTTGGCTGGACCGCCCACGGTGTTGCGATGGCAGATTGCCTGGGGTGGCAAAGACGATCACGCCCAAATCGTCGTGGCGGTGGCCACGTGCATGGTTATGGCTTGCAACCGTTTCAGCCGCTGCAAAGATCGCTTCCAACGGCAGCCCTGGATCGATTCCCGCGCACGCCAACGAATCACGAAAGCGAGCCGCATGCTGGTCGGCTAAAAAAAGCCGGCCCCCAAAAGTCCTCAGTTGTTCGGTGACCGTGGCCCCCAGAACAAAGCCGGCGTCTCCAACAGGGATGGAGAGATCGTCGCCAGAAATCCATGCGCCATTCAGCCACGCAATCTCTGTCGCCAACGCATGTGCGGCGGCTTCGCTCGAGAGGCTCACAGGAAATAGGGCTCACAGGAAAGGGCTTTGCTGAATGTGCTCAAGCGAACGTGGTCGCAGCCTGCAATCACTTTCAAACCGACACGCCTCGCCTGACACAACCGCGCACCGATACAGTGGAGGATAGGGGATTTGAACCCCTGACCTTCTGGCTGCCAGCCAGACGCTCTCCCAATTGAGCTAATCCCCCAAAAAAGATTTCCGAAAAAGATTCGGTTGTCAATGCGTTTCGGGCGCGGCGGTCGTGCCGACTTGGCGACGAAAGTCGTCAACTCAGATCCCTGAAAACTATCGCCCGTTTGCCAAAATGTCAACGCGAAGTCACTCTCCAAGAAGAAAACGCTGGTCAAAAAGGTTTGAAAAGATAGAAAGGCCCCACGGAGACGAAATTCTATGGGAACCAAAGACGCCCCGATGCACACCTCCTCTGCACGGCCTGTCGCGGTTGATGCATCGGCCAAACCGCCCTCGGAGACGGTGCGAAGCGTGGTCACAGCGTTGATCTGTCTGTATCTCGTCGGCCTCATGCTGTGTGTCGTGGGAAACTCTACAAGCGGATCCTCGGCACTTGTGCGAACGATCAAGTCAAAGCTTTTCTCTCCGTGGATGGTGCCGATGTGGCTCGATCTGGGATACGACTCCAAGCTCACCTACGGCCAACCCGAAGACGCAGACCACCTCGTGGAAGTGGCTGTTTCAGAGGACTCGCAGCACAAACTCAAGCAGAATACAAATGGATCCACTGGTGAGCGGATCCGATTTCCATCGGCAAGGATGCGTGGGGAGCGTGCGTCGCGATGGCGGCGAATGGCGTGGTGGATAGCGCGCGCCGAGGAAGATCCCGATAGAGAGGGGCTCCTGCCGGCTGCAATGGCCTCAGGTCTCTTCGACGATGTGGGCTCAGAGGATCTCACGATCCGGGTCCTGCGGCACCTCCCCGTGGAGCGGGCAGTCCATGCCTCCGGCGATCCCTCAACCGATTCAGCCATGCCCGATGAGCAGGCTCCAGGCCGATTCGAACAGGCGTATGCGGCCAGAGTGCGACGCGTGGGAGGCGAGGTGCAACTGCTTCAGGCAGAGCCCAAGGCGGTAGTAGCTCCCCTGAGGGCCGCACCGGCAACGCGGTGATCTCAGCCGTTGCGATCTTCTTCGCTCCAAAGGTCAAGCGAAGGCTCCATTCCCGAGTCGAGGCACGAGGCGTACCGAACCTGAATCCGAGTAGCTTCGCGAGTGGCGGTGCAACTGCCCTTGGGTTTAGGCCTCAGGCGAGGCCTCCTTCGGGGCCCTCTTGTGCGTCAGCAACGAGTCGAGCATCGCACTCATGGCCGCGGTGCGAATCGGCGTCTCGATCACTTTTCTATAGTCGTCCAGCGTTGCCTCACGTGCCAGCGATTTCTGACTGGGACTCGTGAGCAGAATCGCGGGCAGCTTGGCCAGAAACGGGTCTTTGGAGATCGCGTTAAACGCCTCCACCGCGTCGTCCCCGAGCGACTGCGTACTCATCACCAAGCAGTCGGCCGGCGGCGGGGTTGCCGAAAAACGCACCAGCGCCCGCTTGGGGTTCTCCGTCATCAAAACGCGGTAGCCTAGCTTTGTGAAAAAATGCCGCAGCGATTCTTGTGCCTTTGCGGACGTTTCGACCACCATGAGTGTGCCTTTGGTGGCCGCACGCACCGCGCTGTTGGCCGAGGGCAGGGGAAAATCCGCAGACTCCGCCTGTACGCGACTGACGGCGGATCCTGAAACGCACGTGTCGTACTTGCCTACCAGTGGCTCAAGCGCTCGCCGCACATCTGTTGCTGTTTGCCAGCGGTCGAGTGGATCCAGACGCATCATGCGACTGATGACATCGACTACGTCTCGCGGCAGGTGCGCCGCGCAGGAGGCCAGCGGCTCAACCGATGTGAAGCGACGCGGATCCGCCCGGACGGCACGGTCTCTGGATTCAGCCAACGCCGATTTACCCGTGAGCGTGAGGTACGCCACAGTGCCCAAGAAATAAATATCGCTACGCACGCTGTCGTCCTTCATTCCAGAAATCTTCTCGATAGCGGCGTAGTCAACCGTGCGCGGATGCTCCATCTTCCCGAGCGACTTATCACCGATATCGGCATCGATGCCGGCCAAACCAAAATCGACGAGCTTAGCCCGACCTCCGGAAGACACCAGCACGTTGGACGCCTTCAAATCCCGATGGGTGACACCCCGGCGGTGGGCATATTCGAGCCCCGCTACCATCTGCGAGATGAGGTCGATTGCTCGCGGCAAGTCGACGGCACCTCGAATCCGCACCAACTCTCGCAGCGTCTGTCCCTCCAAAAACTCCATCGTGATGTAGCTGACGTTATGTTCTTGACCCACATCGGCAATGGCCACGATGTTTGGATGGCGAAGCAACCGACCCATTTCTCCTTCTCGACGAAACGACTTGCACTTCTCCGGATCAGCGGCAAACCGATTGCGCAATACCTTGACCGCAAGGATGCTGCCGTCGGACGTGTTGATGGCACGGAAGACGCGGGCGAACGAGCCAGCACCAATCTGATAGAGGAGCTTGGCACTGCCGTAAAAGAAACCTGTTTTTTCTCCCCGCAGAAGCCGCTCGATCTGGAAGGCCGTGAGTAATTCTCGCCGCGTCAACGCGTTGGCGATTTCCTCAATCGGCACGTTGTGCCCACCGAGTTCAGCCCAGACATCCTCGAGGTGCGATGCGTCCACCAGCCTCAGTTCTTGAGCGAGGTACGCAAACTCAGTGGCCGTCGTTGGTTTCATGCGTGGAACCCGAGTGACAGGGAAAGCACCGACTCTTTCAGGACGGCCAGGGCCACTCCCTCGTTGAATCGGTTGACTATGGCAGAAGTTCCAAGTCTGACACGGCTTGTTTTCTTGGTTTTATTTTCTTCGCTCAGCCGCACGATTCAAGGCCGCCTTTCCTGCCCAGAACTCGCTGTAACTCCAGAAACACCAAACGCTTAGGTCCCTTGCGACTGCATTCGATCGGGGCTGACTTCCACCGCCCATTCTGGGGGAACTATGAGCATGATGATCTGGAACCGGCGATGCAAGGGCTGCTAGAAGGATTTTATTCGCGGCCCTGTTTGGCAGTGTGCAACCTCATGGCCCACGTGAGGCCTGGCAACGCAATGACGTGAGTGAGTGGCTCTTGAGTATGAACGAATTCCTTCTTCCTCGATTCTCGATCCACATTCCGCAGCAGCCAGCGGTTAGCTGCCATCGGCCTGCGGTACCGCTGCTGCTATTGATTCTGTGGCGAGTGCTGGCCTCGCTAGCAGCAGGCGAGGCATTGCTTGCCGCTACGGTTGAGGAGTCTTTTGAGGGTGATCACATATCCTGGGCGGTTGCGGAGTCGGACTTCCGGCCTCGAATTGTCAGCCATACCCGCAGTCGGGAAAAGCCCCACAGGGGCATCGCGTGCGAACGGATTGTGCTGGATGTCTCCTCAGGCACAACACTGCGACTGCAGACTCCTATCGGGAGAACACGCGTGATTGATGAGTGGCGGGCCTCGCTGTGGGTGCGGGGCGACCATCCAGATATCCGGCTCTCTGTGCGAGTGATGCTGCCAAACTTTATTGACCCAAAAACCGGTCGGCCAGTTGAAGTGCTTGTCCCAGGCAGCATCTCGCAGGATGCCGATCGCTGGGAACAACTTGAGGTGGGCACGATCTCAACGGGACTCCAACAGCAACTCCTAGCCCTCCGTGCGGAGCACGGCCCCACGGGGGATCTCACTGGCGCTTTGGCAACGCACCTAGTGCTGGAACTCTCCTCATCGCCTGGCCGCTACGATGTGGCGATTGATGATATTTTACTCAATGGCGTGGTGCAGGACGCCGTGGTTGCAACGCCCGCCAAGGGACGCCAGACAGCCACCAGTGTGCGAGACCCGCACGTGCGCCCAGCGCAACGTACCGTACCGGCCAACGCAGAGCCCACGGCATCGCCTTCGGCAGCAAGCCCCGTGGAATCTCTGGCAGACCCATCCACCGGCTTGGCACGCGGTGTACTCGAAGTCGGCGGACTGCCTTTTTTCCCACGCGCGCTGGATCACAGCGGCGAACCGCTCGAGGTAATCGCAGCGATGGGCTTCAACTGCGTGCGCCTAACCACTCCCGCTTCGGGTGAATTGCTGGCCGAAGCCCGCCTCGCGGGAATCTGGGTCATCTGTCCGCCCCCGCAACTGCCAGACGTGGACATACGCGACCCTGAATCGCTGCCCGTTTTCTCGGCCAACTGGGACCGCGTGCTGCTCTGGGACATGGGCAGCGGGCTGTCGGAAGCAGACGTCGAATCGCTGGCCGAACGGGCCAGACGCGTGCGGGCCTGCGATATGCGGGGCGGCCGAGCGATCATCGCATCGGCTGACTCTGGGCTGCGTTCAATCTCGCGGCACGTTGATCTGCTCATCGCACGACGAACCGTGCTGGGCACGAGCGTGGAATTGGCCGACTATCTGACGTGGTTGCGAGATAGGCCCAGGCTTATGCGGCCGGGCACCCCACTCTTGGCCACGCTCTCCACAGAACTCGACCCGCGAACCGCGCAGCAGGCCGCCAGCCTATCGGGTATCGGTGGACGCGGCCTGGCGGTCGATCCCGAAAGTCTTTCCCTAGCCGCCATGACCGCAGTGGCTGCCGGTACCAGAGGCATTCTCTTTGCATCGTCGCGACGCATCGACAGCGACGATCATGAATCGCGGGCACGAGGGTCGGCGGCCTTGGCAATGAACCTCAAGCTCAAAATCCTCGAGCCTTGGGCTGCGGCAGGCCGATTCGCCGCGTCGGCACAGTCGAGTGATTCAGATGTGAAGGCCGTGGTGCTGGAGGCAGCCAGAGCCCGCATGGTGGTGGCGTGGCGGTGCGTGCAAGGCTCGCAGATTGTGGCCCGCCACTACCACGGCGATATTCCAAAGGAGAGTTCGCCGCTGACGCTTCTTGTGCCTGGCGTGCCCGAGGCACATCAGGCGTGGGAGGTGGGGCCTGGCGGTCTGCGGCCACTGCGGCAAAAAAGGGTCACAGGCGGCGTGTCGATCGTGTTGGATCCGTTCCGTTCTTCAAGCCTTGTGCTCTTGAGTGGCGATCCATCTGTGACAGCTCATGTGCAGCAGCGGGTGCGGGAACTCTCGCCAATCGCGTTGGCGTCAGCCCGCGCTCAGGCGGCGATCGTGCTGGCAGATGGGGCGGAACTGTTGTTGAAGCTGCCCCCTGCTGCCATGGGCAATCTGCCTGCAGCTGCGATGCTCAGCGAAGCTCAGCGGAGTGCTGTGGCCGCAGAGCAAATCGCCGCAAGCGATCCGGCCACGGCTATTGCTGGACTGGAGCGTGCCGCTGCGATCGCAGGCCAACTCGAACGACTGGCGTGGGAACGCGGCGTTCTGGCGACAGGCTCGATGGTGGCAGGGCCGCTTTCCACTTCGGACGCATCGCTGGCCGAACACTGGCGGTTTGTTGAAGCGATTGCTTCTACAGTGCCTCAGGAAGAATTACTGCTTGGCGGTGCGATGGAACGCATCGAGGAATTATCGGGCAACGGCTGGCGCCACTTCGCGATGAACGAAACGACGATCCGCACCGCCGTCGAAATCTCCCGCACGCAACCCGCAGGGGGCAAAGGAAGCCTTTTAATGAGCGCCAAGGCAGCCAACCCGACGGAATCTCCGGGCACAGTCGAAACGCCGCCGGTGTGGATCACCACTCCCCCCATCTCGCCGCCGAGCGGCAAACTTCTCCAGATCGAGGCACGCGTGTGGGTGCCGCAGCCCATCAAGGGGAGCGTGGACGGCCTGCTCGTGTTTGATTCCATCGGTGGAGCGGCACTGGCCGAAAGAGTGGGTGTGACTGCTGGCTGGAGAAGGCTTGTGCTCTATCGCATCGTGCCAGCCGACGCTTCCGGCGAACCGCTTGTCGTAACGTTTGCACTCACCGGACTGGGCGAAGCTCACATCGACAACGTCTCGATCCGGGTCTTGGAAAGTAGCGGGCAAAGTGAAGCCGGCGTGCCAAGCACAATCGTTTCGACAACACCCAGACCAAGTTCTGCGAATGGATTTCCAAATCCCAGCGAAGTGCTTGGCCAGGCCACCGCTACCGTTCCACTGCCTCTTCCACTGCCTCCGGTTGCAGCCCCAACTGGACCGGTACAAGCCTCTGCGCCCAAGAAGACTGTACCTCCACCGTCCACGCCACAGTGGCCTGGCATGAGTCTGGAGTGGCCGAAAATACTCCCCTTTGGCCAATCCCCCAACGCCCCTCCGCCTGGCCCCGGTGGAGGAAAAATCGACCCATTTAAACGGGCCAGGCCCGCAGGCAGTACCGCCGATTCGCCGGCTTCATAACGGGGCTTTTTTCAGTCCAATCGAGCAACCGCCCACCCAAAGCCCAGGGGCTGTTACTTCAACCGGCCGCTCTCCCAAGCGGCGCGGGCGGCGAGGTCGAGATGCTTGATCTCTGCAGTGCAGGCCGACAGAATCTCGCCATCGGTCATCGCTGCGATCTGCTCCGGCTGCAACAACCGTCCGAACTCCAACCGAATTCGGCCTGGCCGGGGAAACAGACGCGTGCGAGGCCAGCACTCCCACGCCCCCACAATAGCCACTGGCACGATCGGCACTCCAGCCCGTTTAGCAAGCAGCACAAAGCCACCTTTGAGCTCACCCAGTTTTCCGTCAGCCGTGCGAGTGCCTTCTGGAAAGATAACCACAGCAGCCCCATCGCGAAGCCGATTGATCACTCCTTTCATTGCCGCGACAGTCGAAGACTCGCGATCAATCGGAATCGCATCGAGCGCCGTGATGATTGCCGCAAAAGGCTTGAACCGATAGAGCGAACTTCGCGCCATGCTCGAGAGCCTACGATGGCACGACAACCCTAAGAGGAGTGGGTCAAGATGGCTCTGGTGGGTCGAGAGCACAAGCAGTCCGCCCTGCTTTGGGAGCGACTCGGCAAAACGCACGCGAAATCCAAACACCGACACAGCAAACATCCGCGTCAGTACCCAGAGCGATGCGTAGAGGGCGCAACCAAACGCACTGTGGCCGCGACGCGCATCGGCCGGTAAGGGCGGATGCGAAGTTGCCATGCCGTGGAGGGGCGCTTTCATACGGTTTTCTGAGGCGACTGCTTCCTCGCTTCAATCAGGGCGATCAGACAGTCGATCACCTCATCGCACGACAGAGAGTCGGTTTCCAACAAGACCGCATCGTGCGCCGGTCGGAGCGCGCCCACAGGACGCGTGCGATCGGCCTCGTCACGGCAGGATTGTGATTCCAAAATCTGCTCGAACGTCGTGTCGCGGCCCCGGCTCATTTCCTCTAGGTGGCGTCGGCTGGCGCGGGCTTCTGGCGAGGCTGTCAGAAAGACCTTCACTGCGGCATGCGGAAAAACGACCGATCCTTGATCGCGGCCTTCTGTCACAACGTTTCTTCCATCCGCCATGCGTCGCTGAACCCGCTTCATCGCATCTCGCACCGGCGGGGCATCGGCCACCGGCCGCGTGGCCAACGTGATCCGTTCGCTGCGAATCTCAGCCGAAACATCCCGGCCGTCGACGAGCACGCTGCCGTCCTGAAAGACAATCTGAATCGACTCGGCCAGGGCGGCCACACGCGAGGAATCCTCGAGAGGTATCCCCTGCTCCAATGCCACCATCGCCACCGCGCGGTACATGGCACCAGTGTCGATGTAACACCAACCCAATCGCGCGGCCAGCGAGCGTGCTGCCGAACTCTTTCCCGCGCCGGCTGGTCCATCCAGCGTGATGATCATCGTGTTCATCGAATGCTCGTTCAAAGATCCTCCACTCCTGCCTGTGATGGCTGCTGGCTACGCTGCGGGGGGGACGGCTTGAGACACCGGCACGCGAAACCTCAGTTCCATGTGCAACCAACCATACCGGCGGAGCCATACGGTTGTAGAACGGCCGTCAACGGCGAACGTTGGCCCGCCATCTCCGGCGAGAGGCCTTCCGAGTGCATCGCACGCCCACGCCGATTCAACCTCGGCTCCCCACTCAATCCGCACGTCCCCTGATCGGCCGACTGATTCGAGCAACCCCACTCGCATGCCGATCATGCGTTGGCATGTGCTGTCTGCATAGACAGGAACCCCGCCGGTGATTCGCACATTCGACGGCCCTGTGTGCTTCAGCGAGCCGATGCTTCCAGCAATTCCTTCGGGCCCGGCGGCGTGCAGAGCCATCGCCACATCCCACGGGCGATCGATGCCCAGACCCATCGCCATCGTGAACGCACCCTCGGTGCGGCTGCCCGCCAAGAGAATCGAGTCAAGCATGTGCGGACTGGAGCGGATGTGCCAGGGGAGGCCGCCTGTAAAAATGGCGATCCGCTCGGGGGCTGCACGCGAGGCGCCCGCTGATGATTCCGACGGCAAAGCTGTCGAAGACGCATCTCTCAACTCCACGAAATGCGGCGCTGTGAATCGAGTACGTTCGGTCACGATCGACTGCGCATGCAGGCTACGACAGAAATCGAGGCTGTCGTTTTCATTCCACGCAAAGCGGCAGGCGACATGCTCTTCAAAGACCGGGCCGAATAAAGGCTTCAGTAGCTTCACGCTCATGTCCAGTCGCGCCAGCGGCATATCGTTCACGAGGAAGAGTCGCTGCGTGAACGTTCCCACGTCACGCCCCTGCGAGTCGACCAGCCGGCCCAGGCTGTGAATGCCGCCTCGCACTCGCTCGATACGATCGGCAACCATCCCGGAATAATCTGCCCGCTCTTGGGGGTCTTCCCAGTGGCTCCCGGCAGGCGGCGCAGCGAGAGTCGTGCGAAGCGAGAGTTGCTGCGAGAGTTGGTTGCCTCGGTCGCCAGGGCGGCGCAAGGACAGCACGCCACCAGTGGCTGGGTTCACCCGCACTCGCACGGCTTTGTTTTCCAGCACAAACTGTTCGCTGCTGGACCCACTTCCGGCGCCCACAATCCGCCGCACGATGGCTGGCCATCCGCTGGTTTTCTTCCGGTCTGTTTGCGACACACCCTCGCTGTGGGCCTGTGGAACGACTGCGTCACTTCTTCTTATACCTTCATGAACTCCGGCCTCGAGAGTATCCAGCGGCCGCACGCGATCAAGGGCTCGGCTGGCCTCCAAGACCACTCGCGATTGGGCCTCTTCGGCGGCCACACTCATGCCAATCGGATCCGTGCTGACAGGATCCACAATGCCTGCACCGCCGCCATCGGCACCGACTGGAAGGAAACCAGGGACGAAGGGTGGCAGCGTGCTTGGAAATGCGTCGGGCTCAAAAGTGGCCAGCGTGCCAGTGCCAGCCGTGCGGCGAAAGAGTTCGTCGGCCGTTACGAATGTGCCCAGCACGGTGCTCCATCGCCCGATGCGTCGCAAGCAATCGAACCACGGATTGGCCGTGCCTGCATGGTGGGCGCATTGCACAATCGCCGCATGGTCGTGGTCCATTGCGTCGCCGAGCTTGTCTGCAAACTGAAGGACCGTGGTGGCGAGTCGAGCGTCGAGCGGCGCACGGGCAACCGCGTCGATGGCTGCATCCCCGCTGCCCTCCCAGCGAATTCGGCTGGTGCCTGGATCCGGCAACGGAGTGCCGTCGAAGAGATTCCAGATCGCTCCTGCATAGCCAAAGCTGGCCAGCACCTGCGGCACCATCGCCGATGAACCTCCGGTGCACTGCGCATACGTAGTCGGGACTGATCCCACACACTCACGCCAGACACGGTGCCCATGCGCAAACGACTCCCAGAGTGTTTCAGGAGTGCATGCATCTAGCGGGGTTGATTCGTATCGGCCGCCTGCGGGCGACAGCGTGCCTGCCACGACGCGTTGCCGCAGTCGCTCCAATAATGCGGAATCATCTCGTGCAAGTATTTCCACCACGCGGCCGGTCGCCACGAGCGTCAGTGGCACGGGTGAATCGAGTTCGCCGGCCAGACGGCGACCCAGCGTGGACTCAGCCAGCAATACGATATCCATAAGCCACGCATCGACTGGATAATACTGATGGCGTGTGGCGAGAAGAACATCGAAGCATTCTTGCAACCGCTCGCGAGCTATCGCCTCATTACCCGCCACTGCGGCACGTGCAGCGGCGACAACGCTCTCCTCAAAACTGGTGGAGCCAAGCCCCGTGGAGGAACGCATGCGTCGAGCCAGTAATTCACAGAGCAGCCACGCCAATCCCAATGCGAAAAAATCGTCTGTGAGCACTGGCTCGCAGACAGCCTCCGCGTCCACACCGTGCGTGCCGTCTCGCACCGCTGCCAACGAGGCTGCCACGATGGCCGGCCGACCGCTGACCTGCCGCACCCAGCGTGACCCAGCCATGCAGTTTGCGGAAAGCATGCCGGCCAGCCGATCTTCGGTAACGCTCGGCACGATGCCTACGATCGGCGCGCCATCGGCGGGGGGCACCTCGGCACTCAACCACATGGGCATGCGATCGACTGAGGCAATCAGTTGAGGGTGCCAGGCGGCAGTCCACGCCGCGAGGAGGTCGTCTGCCTGGCTCTCCTCGAGCCATGTCGGAAAATCATCCAGAGAATAGCAGGGCAAAAAAACAGCAATGCGTTCGAGAGTCATGTGGGTCATGCTGGCCATGCTGGCCATGCGTGCCATAGGGGCCATGGGGGCATAGAGTCATGCCGAATGAATGCGGCTTTGGAGACTCCGAGAGTGTAAAGCGAACTCGCCTCCGAAACGATACACACCCCGTGCCGTGCATTGCATGCCACCGTTTTTGAAGGGCCGGGCACGCCGCAGAGGTTGGCAAGGCCCCCTCGCGTCACCCCGACTCTGAGGAAGAGAAGCGGTTGGCAAAGGGGAGCGTTTGACACCCCAGAGGAGTCGTTCGTAAAGTGTTGGTGTGACTGTTTTTGCGTCTGCAAGAGAAGCAGTCGCCTTCCGCTCAATGCTCTTTCTAGAAAAGGCGAAAAGTCCATGGCTCGCAGTCCCTATGTCTGGGGAATTGATATCGGCAAGTGCGCGCTCAAAGCAGTGCGATGCCGGATGTCGACGCAGCCAGGAAAACTCACTGTCGAAGCGTTTGACTATATCGAATATCCGATGATCCTCACGCAGCCAGAGGCCGATCCTGTGGCACTGGTGCAGTCGGCTCTGCAGGAATTTATCGGACGCAACACGCTCAAAGGAGATCGTGTGGCCGTGGCCGTGGCAGGCCAATCGGGGCTGACGAAATTCATCAAGCTCCCGCCAATCGAGGCCAAGAAAATTCCCGATATCGTGAAGTACGAGGCCCGGCAGCAAATTCCTTTTCCGCTCGAACAAGTGGTATGGGATTGGCAGCGACTCGCTGGAGGGATGGAGGAAAGCGGCTTTGTGCTGGACGCGGAGGTGGCCGTGTTTGCGATGAAAAAAGAGCAGGTCACAAAGGCTCTCGCTCCATTTATGCAGGCCGGTATTCCCGTTGATCTGTTGCAGTTGGCGCCTGTGGCACTGGCCAATGTGGTGATCTTCGACCAGATGCCCCACCCGACCCCCATCGATCCCGACGCGCCGCAGCCATCGATTGTGCTGGTGTCTACGGGTGTCGACTCAACTGATCTTGTTATTACCAACGGCATGCGAATCTGGCAGCGCAGCTTCCCTCTTGGCGGGAGCAACTTTACCAAGGCGCTCGTGAATGGGATGAAACTCACGTTTGCTAAGGCGGAGCACCTCAAACGCAATGCCGTGCGAGCAGACGATCCAAAGCTCGTCTTTAAGGCGATGCGGCCGGTGTTTAACGAGTTTGCATCCGAGTTGCAGCGATCGCTCAACTATTTCACGGGCGCCGACAGAAAGGCAACCATCGGCAAAGTACTGCTCCTGGGAAATCCCACAAAGCTGCGAGGGCTCTCCGACTTTGTCGCAAAGCAATTGCAACTCGACGTTCAGCGGCTCGACACATTTCGCAACCTCGAGGGGCCGGCTGTACTCGCGGCACCGGCGTTCCGCGAAAATCGCCTCGCGTTTGGCACGGCCTACGGACTGGCGCTTCAAGCCGCTGGCGGGGCAAGCATTTCCACCAATCTGCTCCCGCGAGAGATCCTGCAGGAGCGGCTCATTGAGTCAAAAAAACCGTGGGCTGTGGGGGCGTTGGTTGGGCTTCTGGTGGCAAGCTTTATCAGCTTTGTCGGCATGTTCTTCGCGTGGACCACATATGCCCCACCGCTCTATGCCAAGGCGTTCAGTCAGGCCGACGGCGTGAAGACCCGCTCGCAGGCGGCCATTGCGGCGCTCGACGACGTGAAGCAAAAGCAGGATGCCGCGATTGCCCAACAGCAGTATCTGCTGCGCGTTGAAGACCGCCGGTTTCAAATGCTCGACATGCTGCGGGCCGTTGAATCGCTGCTCCCGAGAGATGAGCCGGGCAAGGTGCCCGAGGGACTGGGGGATCGAAACGAACTGCATATCGATCGGATGGAGTGCGAGTGGTTTCCAGACCTCACAACGTGGTTCTCAGGCGTGGAACAGAAGTGGGCCGAAACCCACCCTGCCGAAGACCCCAGCGAGGAGGCTCCGAGCCCTGCTGACGTTGAGACTGCAGTTCCAGCGATCGACGAACCGCCAGCAACCCCGCCAGGAGAAGCCGTTGTGTCGGTGGCGGCCGATCGGCCCAGCGGGCCTGGGTGGGTGATTGAAATGAAGGGGCATCACTTCCATAACGAAAATCATCACAAGCCACATCAGAGCGTTGAGTTCGTACGATCCACGATCATCAAAAATCTGCTGGGCAAAGACTCCAACGCCAAAAAGCGAGTCGTTCAAGACGAAGCTGGCGAAGACCCGCAGACCGTGATGGTTTCAACGGGGCCGCTGGCGGGCCAATTGGTCGACGTGAGCGATCTGGGGATCGCGTTTCCAGTCATCGTGGAATCATCGCCTGTCAAAACCATCCAAATTCCAGACCCCCGGCTCGGCGGCCCCAGCGAACAGCCAGTTGACAAGGCAACAGAAAAAATGATCGATCTGAAGCGGTATGATTTTATTGTGCAGTTTTGCTGGCAGCCCAGGGTGCCAGGCAGCCCAAAGCCGCCACCTCCACCGGCTGCCTCCGCTCTTCCCGTGTCCGAGTAGCAAACACTCATGCAAATTCCAAATGCCATTCGACCGTATGCAGTCGCGCTTGCCAAATACCATTTTTGGCTGCTTGCCGTTGTGGTGCCGTTGATTCTTTTGCCGCTGCTGGTGCTGTCCAAGGGCCGCATGATGGATGACATCGAGAAGACTCGCGGTCAGATCAAAAGCCGTTTGGCGTCGCTGAAGAGCGTACAAGATCTTCAGCCACACCCCAATGAGGCATGGGCCACCGAAATCAACAAGACAACCGACGCAATCAAGCGAGAAACACTCCAGGAATGGAGACTTTTTTGGGACAGCCAAAAGCCGCTTCGAATCTGGCCGGCCGCGCTGGGCCCCGATTTTGTGGAACGCGCCGCAGGCTTGAAGGCCGACAGCAAGTTGCCTCGAAAACTTTTGGAGCGTTACCAAGATAACGTCCGCACGTTGGTGCAGGATTTGCCGGGCCGAATGGGAGCCGACGGAGCGATGCTCGAAGCCACTCCGGCAGCCCCAGGCCAGCCGCCGCCGACGGACACCGGAGCGAATCGAGGCGGGCCCGGGGAAAGACCTCCTGAGGGCTCTGGATCGCTTGTGCAATGGAACGCCGAGGATCAAAAAAAAATCTATGCTTCGTTTAACTGGGAAAAACCACCGACGACGGCCCAGGTTGCTCTGGCTCAAGAGGAACTGTGGGTCTACGGCCTTCTGTGCGATGCAATCAAGCGTGTGAATGCCACGGCGGCCGGGGCCTACAATGCACCCATTCCACGCGTCGAACAATTGATGATTGGATATCCGGCTGCCGAAGATAGCCCTGGGGGCATGGGACTGTCTCGGATTTTTCGTCCGACTTTCAATAAGGGATCGGCGATGCCGCCTCCCGAAACGCCATCCGTCCGCCCGCCCCATCCGCGATTTGGAGGTCAGGGTGGGAACTCCGGGCCGATAGTTGGTTTTTCGGGTAACCCATCTGGCACGACGGAGGATGGAGGCACTGGGGGAGCCGTTGTGGCTTCTCAAGACGATGCGCTTCGCAATTGGATCTATGTTCATTTTGACGGAAGGCCGCTCTCCGCGGCGGAGCTCTCCTCGTCGCCGGCGTCACTCATGGTGCACCTGATGCCATTTGTCATCCGCGCTGTTGTGGATCAGCGAAAGCTCGACTCGCTGCTGGTGGAACTGGCTGCGTCGGCAGTGCCCGTGGATGTGCGGCAGGTGCGAATCAACGTGGGCGATAGACCTGCCGCCACGACGACGTCTGGTCCATCAGGTGCAACTGGCGGGACTGGCCCAAGCAGCCGGAACAACGATCTTGTTGTGGAACTGCGAGGCACGGTAGGCCTGGCAACGTTCCCGGATGAAAAAGTATTTGGGCTTGCGCCAGAACCGCAGCCAGAACCGCAACCAGAACCGCAGCCAGAACCGCAACCAGAACCGCAACCAGAACCGCAACCGGAAGCGCAACCGGAAGCGCAACCGGAAGCACAACCTCCTGGGAGGCCACCGGAATGAAACTGCCAGGCATTCGGTTTGACAAAGAAGCGACCGTCAGTTTTTTAATCAACCACGGCGAGAAGATCATCGGGGGGATCGTGGGAGTGCTCGCTCTCTGGCTCGTGTATGGGGGCATCGATGCCATCCGGAGCCAGAGCGTCGTCAAGGAGCAACAACCGGCATCTATTGAATCGAAGTCCGCGAGCACAGCGGCGCACATCGAAAGCGTGAAGAAGCCACCGGCAAACGTTCTGGCCAAGAATGTGAGTCTCAAAAAATTAATCGAGCCATGGCGCATACCAAAAATCACTGCGACTCCCGAGGTTTCTCTGCTGGATAAGCCCCTCTTTGAGGAGCGGTCCAAGCGAACGCAGCCTGCGGTGCTGCCAATCGAGCAACTGCGTGCCGTGGCAGGCGTTGTCGTTCTGGCGGTAAAGGCCAAGGACGTTGCCCCGCCACAGCCAGATCGAAACGCCGATCGGGATGTCGAGCCTGGTCCCACGCGAAAACCTCCGCGAGCTCGCTACGGTCGTGGCCGAGCCGACGCAGAGGGAGCCCAGGGCGTTTCTTTGCCGCCGGGCGGCGACCCCATGGGCCAAAACAACGCCGTGCGTGGCCGCATCGCAGGCTATGTGATCGTCACGGGACTGATTCCAATGGCCAAGCAAGAGGGCGAATACCGTCAGCGGTTTGAATCGGCCGGATTTCGAGACCCCAAGCGAGACTCACCGCTCTGGAGCGACTACCTCGTGGAGCGTTCGGAGACTGCAGCAGGCGAACCAGACGCGTGGAACAAAATGGACTTGAAGCAAATCGCCA
>QWQH01000083.1 GCA_003670915.1 Planctomycetota bacterium
ATTTACGTCGCGTTGATCACAACGTTTGCCGGGCTCTGCGTGGCAATCCCAGCAGCGATGATCGCGCATTTCCTAGAGGGCAGAATTCTGGCTGGCTTTCGTTCAGTGGACGATGTCGTGGACGGCGTGCTCCCACAGATTGAGCGCTATGAGAATCGCGGCCGCGTGACTGCCGCACAACTCGCCGGCGAGCCTCGCCCAGAGGTGAAAAAGCCATGAGCGTGCGCATTGACAAGGGACGACTGGCAGGCGGGCTCGATCTCACCCCTATGATCGACGTCGTTTTTCTGCTCATGATTTTCTTTCTGGTCGCCAGCAAGCTGGAGGAGGCCGATCGCTACATCGATGTCGTGCTCCCCAAAGCGAGCGCCGCTCGGCCACTCACGAGCCAGGTGCTTGAATTTATTGTCAACATCGATCGCAATGGCAGTTATTTTGCTGGTGCGAAACCGGTAGAACTGGCGCAACTCCAAGGGCTGCTCAAACAGGCCGTAGCTGATAACCCGCAGAAACAAAAAGTGGTTGTGCGGGCCGACGAAAACACTGCCCATAAATTTGTCGTCGCAGCGATGAACGCCTGCGTGCAGGCCGGAATCGATGATTATCAGGTGCAGTCGGCCAGTACAGAGTAAGGCAACCGACCGTGTGAGGTCTCACGCATACCAGCACTGCCTCGACAGCCACAGCAACCACATTCCTCAACGTAAAACACACGGTGGACAAAGCGGATGGCCGATCCTCATCGCACCATCGATGATCCTGCCGCTCCGAAAGGATTTCGGCGGCGACTGAGCATGGCAGCAGCCATGAGCGTGCTGTTGCATCTGATGCTGGCCGGGGGCTTGGCGACGACGCGACTTGGCGATTTCTCGGCAACTCCGTCTTCGTCGGCTCCCAGCGTGGCAGTCCTCAAACCAAAGGTGGTTGCCGATTTCCCCCTTGAGGTGTCGCAGTCGGCTGCCCAGAAACCTGCCCATGAAAAATCACTCGATCTTCTGGTCGACAAAAATATGGCCAAGCCACACGCCACAAAACATGCCCCCCCTGATCAGAATCGAAATGTTTCCAAGCAAGCTGGCGCCGAGATGGGTGAAAAAATAGCCGCATCAAGCCGACCGCTGCCACGCACTACCGCGCCACGGGAGGCGAGCCTCGAGGAAGCCGCTCGAGTGGCGCGGCAGCAGGCCGCCCGCGTGGCTGAAGCCACTGCGACTGCCGATCTTTCTGCGATCAAACCCGCAGCAGCAGCCGCTGCAGCGGCTGCTGCAAAGCCCGCGGCCGCTCGAACCCGTCAGAAAGATCCTCCCACAAAAGAGCCGGCGGCAACGGCCAGTCGTCAGCCAGCCGAAGTGGCGCTGCTCGGCAAGACTTTGCCACTGCCCAATCGACGCGCGCAGAGGCCCACTGGGTCCCTCGCTCCCGTGGCGACTTCCGCGGGCAGCCAATCGCCAGATCGCAAGCAGGTGGTTTCGAAGAGTGGTGCGACCAATTCAGCACCGGTTGCGGCCATCGGTGCTGGGCTAGCTCCGCCGAAAATCTCTGAGGGCAAGCAGCCGCAAACACCGATCCAGCCCCAGACGCGAGCGGCCCAGTCGCCAGCGGCCGCTCAGCCGGCGACGCGGTTACGCAAAGCCACCTCGCTGGACACAGGCGATCCTGCGACTCCAGACGACTCGACCATGGCCTCCACGAGTCGGCAGCAGAGCATCCAGCCTCAAATTCGCAGGCCCGACGGCGAACGTTCGGACACTCCACGGCTTCAGACGGCGTCCAACGCACCCGTAGGCCGACAGGGCATTGCCGGGGAATCTGCCGAGGCGCATGAAACAGAAACTCATCCTGTGGCTGCGTTGCCGGAACCAGACGCTGCAGCGGGCCAATCCAGTCGAGCGGATGCCAGCGGTGGCCCTGTGCAGCCTGCCTCGCGTGCAGCCTCGCCGGGCCGGACTGGCACAACGGCAACGCAGTCTGTGTCGTCATCCAATACCACAGGCGGCGCACTGGCCAACAGTGACTTTGCCGACGGCCAGGTGGTCGGAATTGCTACTGGCAAGCCCGTGGCAACAGGATTAGCTCGCGGCGGTGCTGCCCGAGACACATCGGCCGATGGCACAGCAGATGCAGGGCCTCCTGCGTCTGACAATGCATCGCGTGCAAATCGTTTGTCTCCGATTGGCAGTGGCGATGCCAACGCAGCGGGCCAGGCCGCCGAGAGCGTGGGGGTGGTCGAAGCATTGCCTCCGGGACCTTCGGGTTCTCTGCCCGGTGACGTGGCTTTTGACGCAGGCCCACCGATGACAGCGCCACAGCCGGGACTGCGTCGGCGGCCCAGCGCGGATGCAGAAGCCCTCGCCGTGCGTGGCAATCGAGGGGCCGTCAAAGTGCCAGTCGGCAGTCGCACCGCTGGCGACTCCGAGGAGGAGGAACTCTCAAGCGATGAGCTCCCAACAGGAATTGGACCGCAAGCTGGCCAATCGCTGCGGGGTGCACGTCGCAACGCAACTGATGCAATCGCAGGGGAAGGGCTCGCCATGGAAGCCGGCCCCCTGCCTCGCGTCGCGGCTGTCGTGCTGCCAGCCGAGGGACGCGTACGAGAAATTGCCAAGCCGTTTGCACAGCGTACAAAAGACAATCGTGAACTCTCCGCGCAGGAGAAATCACTGGCACCGAACCGCCGAGAGTTGCTCGAAAAGTCGCGGTCTGAGGCGGAAGCCACCGTCGAGCGGGGGCTTGTGTTTCTCGCGAGGGCGCAGCAGTCGGACGGGCGGTGGAGTTTGGGAAGGTTTCCCGGAGCCACGAAGGAAGACGGCGGCAAACTCCAGTCCGATACTGCCGCGACTGGATTGGCACTCCTCAGCTTTTTCGGCGCCGGTTACGACCATTTTGAGGGCAAGCATCGCGACACGGTTCGAAGGGGTATCGAATTTTTGCTTTCAACGCAGAAGCCCGATGGTGATCTCTACATTTCCGCCGACCCGCTTTCCAACAGTTGCGCATGGCTTTACAGCCACGGCATGGCCACGATGGCATTGTGTGAGGCCGTCGGTATGACGGGCGACGAGATTGTGCGGCCGGCAGCGGAACGGGCATGCGACTTTATTGCCACAAGCCAACATCCCGAACGGGGTGGCTGGAGATACACGCCGCGCAGCGATGCCGATCTATCGGTCAGCGGCTGGATGCTGGTGGCACTGCGAGCGGGCCAACTCGCGAAGCTTTCAACCGACGCTGAGACATTCAACCGCGTGCGCACGCTCCTGGATGCCTCGACCACCGACAAACCCTCTGCCCCCTATTTTTACAACGCTAGGAATCCCCAGCAGCGTCCGTCGCCATCATCCTCTGCCTGTATGACTGCGGTGGGCACACTCATGCGGTTGCATACCGGCTGGAGCAAAACGGACCCACGCGTGATCGAAGCCGGCCACCTGCTGGCCGCAACACTCCCTTCGTTTGGATCTCCTGCTGCCAGCACAAGCCAGCAAAAAACTCGGGATTGCTATCTCTGGTATTACGTTTCTCAGGTGCTCGTCCACACAGGTGGGGAAGGCTGGGAGGAGTGGTATCGCACGCTCTCCGGGCTCTTGGCGAGTTCACAGGCCCAGACTGGCGCACAGGCAGGCAGTTGGGATCCGCTGGGAGCGACCCCCGATCGCTGGGGCGCCTATGGCGGTCGACTCTACGTCACCACACTCCACCTGCTGACGCTCGAAGTGCCCTACCGACACCTGCCTACCTACAAGGTTGGCGACTAAAGTTACTCAACTGTCTGACAAACAGATTGACCAACAAAATCCCAAGCAACGCTAACGGGCTGCGTATCACGACGGCCACGCTTGAATCAACGGCCGGATTCGATCGGCAAGTGCCAGCCGCTGAGACAGTTGTAATTGGCTCTGTGGCTGGCGCGATCGGCCCATCTGAAACCCTCGAAGCTCTGCCCCTAAGCGAAAACCATCGGGGAAATCTGCGCCCAGAATCATTGTGTCAAAAATCGTAGTGAGCTGGTGCTGCAACTCAAACGCCTCGGCAAGCTGCTTGGGTCCCATACCCGTACCATCCACAGAACCACCGCGAATTGCATCGTACACCCGTCGCGTCAGTTCGGGCACAACTCCGCTGGTGGCGTGCGTACCGCCGTCGCACCCAATCAGAAGCATCGGCACCAGTGCCGCTTCCCAACCAGTAAGAAAAGAAAACTCTGGACGCACCGGTCGCACCGCTGCAATCAATCGCTGCATGTGCGAGATATCCCCGCTAGAATCCTTGATGCCAATAATCCGTGGAAACTCTTCGGCCAGCCTCCGCACCGTTGGCACGTCGATCGGAGAAGCAAGCATCGGGATATTGTAGAGCGTGACATCAATTGGACTGTGCCTGCCGATCTCACAGAAATAGGCATAGACGCTCTCAGACGAGAGGCGGTAGTAAAATGGCGACACCACGGCCACCGCACGCGCCCCCGCTTCGAGGCAGTGCTCGCAGGCCCGAATTGTCTCTGCCACAGTGGCCTCGGCGGCACCGGCTACCACGGGCACTCTGCCCCCGGCAGCATCGCAGACGATGCTCACAATTCGTCGCCGTTCCTCAACTGAAAATCGCGTGAACTCGCCGGTAGATCCGTTGGGGTAGAGACCGTGAACCCCTCGCTCAATCAGCCAGTTCACATAGCGTCGCAGTTCCGCCTCCGCGATACCGCCGCGGTCATCCAGCGGCACCATGTGCGGGGTAAGAATTCCACTGATGGGGGCGGGCACGGCAGATAATCTCCTCAAGGACCTCGGGGCACACAAACGAATTCGTACTATCCTAACGTGAACGGGTTCTTGTTGACATCTATCGTCGATGAATCCGTGAGGGGCATGGGCAGCCACGCAAGAGAATTGTGCACTGCGAGTCGATTGTGCGATCAGTGCATCTCAACCGAACAGTCTCCAAGACCACCGCGATAATAGTTGAACTGCACGTTCGGGTGGTCGGACAAGAGCGACATCGGAACGCTCGTGTCGATGATGCGTTGCGAGATCATCATCGCTGTCAACCGCTGCCCAAGCGGGTTGTCGTGAACGCCGGCGTGCCAGATCGATACCTTCTCGGCACGCCACGTCTCGCACGGGCCAACCGTGATCGCCTGCATTGGAACCAGCCCGATGTTGCCTCCGCCACTCGTGCGGGCGTTCTGCGCGAGCGTCACGGGATGAAGATCGACCACCCGAGAGCCAAGGCTGCGATACTCCTTCGGCGTCGGCGGTTCGTGCTGGTATGCGCCGATCCGACGCGGCGGATCGTTGAAAGCCCAGTGCTTTGTATCGCCTTGCCCACCCTGCATCACCGCGCACCGCGCGGCATTCCAACTCGCCGTGTAGGCCGCAGTGTTCGATTTTGGAAAATGTAGATTCTCCTCCGGCATCCGGAGTTCCGGTCGGATGCGATCAAAACAAAGCTCGCGATCAGCGCGTTCAAACGAGAGCGGATGCGACACGGGCACCTCCCGGCCGTTCTCATACCACTCATCCATGCCCCAGAAATGGGCGTGTCTGAGATCGAGTCCCAGTTCGTTTACGAGCCTGGCCACCAGTGGCAGTTGCTCTGTTGGCCCAATCGGGCCACACACACCAACCGGGTCATCGGCAGTCGCCCCACGCCATGCCACGATATATTCGAGGGCTTCAGCGAGATAAAAGTCCTGAAGCGTTTCGTAGAATACGACGCGAAAGCCGGGCCGAGAGAGTTGTTCGATCGCCCGAGGCGACAGGCGGGCAGCATCGCTGATGATCGCAGCATCGAGGGTTGTATAGTCCCACCATCCGGGTGCGATTCGGCTCAAGGGACGTGGCATCTATATGTCGCGCTTTTGTTGTGAGTGTTGCAGAGAACGTCGGGACGGATCGTTGACCGTCAGGCTCACACAATACTGTTCGCCGAGAGCCTCCGCGAGCGGGCCGTTGTCGCGGGCTGAAAACCCGAGGTGCAGGTGCCGCCGCCCGCACCAAGCGACCTGATTATTCACCCGGCAGAGCAACCTGTACGGGAGACG
>QWQH01000097.1 GCA_003670915.1 Planctomycetota bacterium
ATGCCGATCGCCCCCTCACAATACGATCACGATGTACGGGCCTCCGACTCGGAGTTCCCCGATTCCGACCGCACGCGTTCGGAAGACTATCTCTGGACGCTCAACTTCGGGCCCCAACATCCGGCCACTCACACCACCCTACGGCTCGTGCTCACGCTGGATGGCGAGCGCGTGGTGGATGCCCTGCCAGAGATGGGCTACCTCCACTCGGGCTTCGAAAAGCTCGGGGAACACCTCACGTTCAATCAGTATGTGACCGTCACCGACCGGATGAATTACATCTCCCCGATGGCCAACAATGTGGCCTGGCACTGCGCTGTTGAAAAGCTGATGGGTATTCAACTCACGCCCCGCTGCCAATACATCCGCACAATCATCGCGGAACTGGCACGAATCAGCGATCACCTTCTGAGCAATGGAGCCGTCGGCTTGGATGTTGGGGCCTTTACTTTCTTCCTCTATGCGTTCTATCAGCGGGAAGTAATCTACGACATCTTTGAGACGCTCTGCGGGGCGAGGTTTACCAATAGCTACACGCGAGTCGGCGGTGTCTCGCACGACTTCACCCCGTTGGTGGTTCAAAAGATTCGCGATTTTGTCAAAACTTTTCCAAAGACGCTGGCCGACATGGAGCGTTTACTCACTCGCAATCGCATCTTTGTCGACCGCACGAAGGGCGTGGGAGTGCTCTCCAAAGAGGCCGCGATGAACGGTGGCGCTAGCGGGCCGGTTGCCCGGGCCAGCGGCGTGCCTCGCGACCTTCGCAAAGACGAACCCTACCTCGCCTACGCCGACTTTCAATTTCAGGTGTGCTGCGCGGCAGCGGGCGACTGCTACGCCCGCTATCTCGTGCGGATGCAGGAAATGCGGGAGAGTTTGAAGATTGTTGCGCAGGCCATCGAAAACCTACCGGCTGGCGACATTCACATTGGCATCGACCAACGCACCTCGCTCCCGACAAAAAAGCAGGTCTACTCGACGATCGAGGGCACGATCTCCCACTTTGAACTCTCCATGGCTAATCGTGGCTTCGAGGTGCCGTGCGAGGAATCCTATATGGGCACCGAAGCACCCAACGGCGAACTGGGTTTTTACATTGTGGGTGATGGTAGCGAGTCGGCCTACAGGGCCCGCTGCAGGCCCCCCTCTCTCCTCCACTTTTCGCTCTTTCCACAACTGATCCGAGGCCACACTCTTTCCGATGTGGTGGCCGTGCTCGGAAGCCTCAACATCATCGCAGCGGAACTCGACCGGTAGAAACACCGACAGACATTCGATGGCTCGAGCACGAGCCGCCCGTCACACTATGATCGCCGCCAAAAACTTTCTTACTCCTGAGATGATCGCCCAGATCGAGGCCCTCGCACCTCGGTATCCGAACCGCCGCGCTCTCACGCTTCCAGCTCTGCACATCGTCAACGATGCGCTTCGCTACGTGCCGCTGGAGGCTGTGGTTGAGGTTGCCGACGTGCTGGGGTTGGCCCCCGCCGACGTACAAGACACCCTGTCGTTTTACGCCTTCTTTCCCCAAGATAAACCGGCTGGTGAAGTGCGGGCTTGGGTCTGCCGTTCTATCTCCTGTGCGTTGCGGGGTGGCGAGCAGGTGCTGGAGCACCTGTGCCAGGCTGCCGGTATCGAGCCGGGAGGCACCAGCGCCGACGGGGCGATCACCGTTGAAGCGGCCGAGTGCTTGGGGGCCTGCGACTTCGCACCGTGCATGCTTGCCAATAAAGATCTTTACAAAAACCTCACGCCCGAAACGGCCGCCGCCTTTCTTCGCGACGTGCGATCGCGGGTCACAGCAGACTGAAACAGCCTATGGAAGACTTCAAGCCTGTTCTCCTCGAAGCCGTTGGCGTGCCCAACGGCCACACGCTGGCCAGCTATCTGGCCCGAGGCGGTTATGCACCACTCAAGCGATTGCTTACCGAAAAAAAGCCTGCCGATGTGGTGGAGTTGGTGAAGGCCTCTGGCCTGAGAGGCCGTGGCGGCGCGGGGTTTTCGACCGGACTGAAGTGGACGTTCCTGCCCAAAGACCACACCGGCCCGATCTACCTGTGCATCAATGCCGATGAAAGCGAACCGGGCACGTTCAACAATCGAATCCTGATGGAAGACGACCCTCATCAGGTCATCGAGGGCATCATCCTCTCGGCGTTCGCCACGCGGGCGAGCACTGCCTACATCTATCTCCGCTACGAGTATCCCAGGAGTTGGGATCGCCTGCAGGCGGCGATCGACGAGGCGTACGCTGGCGGGTATCTCGGTCCAAACATTCAGGGCAGCGGCTTCTCGCTGGACATCTATCTGCACCGCGGCGCTGCGGCCTACATCTGCGGAGAGGAAACAGGCCTCATCGAAAGCCTGGAGGGCAAACGAGCCTGGCCCCGCATCAAGCCGCCGTTTCCGGCCGTTGAGGGCCTCTTCAAGCAGCCCACCGTGGTCAACAATATCGAGACAATGGCCTGCGTGGCGCAGATCGCCAGACGCGGCGTGGAGTGGTTTCGCTCGATCGGCGTGCCAGCTGATCCAAAAAACCCAAGGGATCCTGGCAGCTATGGCCCCAAGCTCTACTGCCTTTCTGGCCACGTTGAAAAACCGGGCTGCTACGAGGCTCCGCTGGGCATCACCGTACGCGAACTCGTAGACCGCTTCGGCGGCGGTGTCTGGAAAGGACGCCGCGCGAAGGCGGCGATTCCAGGCGGCATTTCCATGGGACTGCTGACCGAGGCCGAGTTCGACACCCCGCTTGATTTTTCAGGGCCCAGCAAGGTCGGTTGCCTCGGCCTAGGCACCGCCGCTGTGGTGGTGCTCGACGAGACAGTGAGCATGATCGATTTTCTGCACAATTCATGCCGCTTTTTTGCACACGAGTCGTGCGGGCAGTGCACGCCCTGCCGCGAGGGCACAAGTTGGTCGCTGCGAATGCTGGAACGAATCAAACAGGGCAAGGGCCGCCTCGTCGACCTCGACTTATTGCTTGAGATCGGCAACACGATGGGGATGATGCCAGGCTCAACGATATGCGGTTTGGCCGACGGCGCTGCCTGGCCGATTAAAAACGCCATCAAGAAATTCCATGGTGAGTTTGCTGATTTTATTCGGCGCACCAATCCCGACGGCTGGATGGTCACCGAGCCTGTACCCGCCTTGGCCATCCTCGGCTCCCATGCGTCTGAGCGTCTGCACGAACGAAAAAAACAAAACACATCGCGTTTTTGAGGACATCGCCTCCATGCCCACAGTCATCGTTGACGGAAAAGACATCCAGATTGGCGCCGACGAGCGTCTCAACTGCATCGAGGCAGCCAGGCGGGCCGGTGCGGAAATCCCCCACTACTGCTGGCACCCAGGGCTATCTGTCGTGGCGAGTTGTCGGATGTGTCTCATCGAAACGGGCAGCCGCGATGCAGCCACCGGCAAAGTATCGATGATGCCAAAGCTCGTGCCGGCGTGCCAGACACCAGCCAAGGATGGCACTGTGATCGTCACCGCCAGCGATCTGGTGAAAGACAGCCGGGCGAGAGTCGAAGAGGCTTTGCTGATCGACCACCCGATTGACTGCCCAATCTGCGACAAGGCCGGCGAGTGTCTGCTGCAAGATTACCACTTCGAACACGGCCAGTCGGAGCGTCGCGCCGACATCCATCCATTCACCAGCCGCCGCCGCGATGTAGGACCAACTGTCACGCTCTTTGTGGATCGCTGCATCATGTGCACTCGCTGTGTGCGTTTTGCCCGCGAGGTTGCCGGCACTAGCGAGCTGATGGTAATCAACCGCGGCGCGACCGAAGAGATCGACGTTTTCCCGGGCTTCCCACTGGAGAACAAACTGGCCGGCAATGTCGTCGATCTCTGTCCGGTGGGAGCGCTCGGAGACAAAGATTTTCTCTACCAGCAACGCGTCTGGTTTTTAAAGAGAGAAGCGAATGTCTGCGGGGGCTGTGCGGCTGGCTGTTCCATCCACACCGAACACAACCAAGACACCATCTATCGGCTCAAGCCTCGTGAGAATCCACATGTCAACCAATGGTGGATCTGCGACGAGGGCCGGTATGGCTGGCACCACGTCCACGATCCGTCGCGCGTGCTCGAGGCCGGACGGCGGCTGGACGCCCACAGCCGCGCCGCGACAGCCGCCGATGCAAGTGGATTCAATGCGGTCGAGTGGGCCGATGTGGTGACGCGCCTGCGAAGCGATCTCAAAACCGCAAGTCCGGCGGCGGGCAGGCTGGCCGTGGCCGTGTCGCCCATGCTCACGGTTGAAGAGGCGTGGATGCTCTGCGCCATTGCAAAGTCGATCGATCCGCAAGCCTATCTCGCCGTGGGCTTCGTCCCCCGCAGCGAGGCCGATGAGACATTTCCAGGTGGATTCACAATCCGCGCCGAGAAATGCCCAAACCGGCTCGGCGTGGAGGCAGTGATCGCTCTGTTCGACCATCCAGGACACACGTGGACCGATCTCTTGGAGCATGTGCAGGCTGGGCATGCCGATGCCGCTTGGATCACAGCCGGCTACCCAACAGCCCCGCCGCACAGCCCGTGGATCGATACGGCCACGGCGGCCGCCTTTGAAGGCTTGAAGTGTCTGGTGGTGCAAGACCTCTTCGATTCGCCACTCTTTGCACTGGCCACGTGGCGGCTGCCAGCTGCTGGCTTTGCCGAACGCGCGGGCACGTGGGTGAATATCGCCATGCGTGCCCAGAGTTTTAAGCAGGCGATCCGGCCGCCCGCAGGTGTCTGGCCAGAGGGGCGACTCTACTGGAATATGCTCGGCCGCCTAGGTCTCTACGACCCCACGGCAGTGCGACGCCAGATCGCTGAATCATCGGCCAGTTTGGCGGCGCTGGCTGGCGACATGCCAGCCACGGGCGTCGATCTCCGCATCCACCAACTGGTATCGGCCGACTCAATCCATACCAAGGCGACTCCTTCCCACTCATGAACGCACTCCTTCCACCCCTCGAGACGATTGCCGCGCTTGTGAAGATCGGCCTGCTCGTCGGCGGCCTGATGACCGCGGCAGCCTATCTCGTGCTGCTGGAGCGGTGGATCGCAGCGTGGGTGCAGGATCGCCGCGGCCCCAATCGAGTCGGTATCCCGCTCACAAAGATCCGCCTGTTTGGTCTGGGGCAGCCGCTGGCCGACGGGCTGAAGATCATTCTGAAAGAGGATTTCACGCCCAAGCACGTCGATAAAGTTCTCTACAACGCCGCTCCGCTCTTGATCCTGGCCGCCTCGCTGGCGATCTTTGCGGCGATTCCTTTTGGGAGCGTGCTACCCCCACTCAATATTCCAGGCCTCCCCGACCCCGTGCCGTTTCTCGTGGCCCCCGGGCTAGATGTCGGCGTGTTGTGGGTGTTTGCGCTCTCCAGCATTGCTGTGTATGGAGTCCTCCTCGGTGGCTGGGCAAGCAACAATAAATACGGATTCTTGGGAGGCCTTCGCTCCAGTGCGCAGCTTCTGGCCTACGAGATTCCACTGGGTCTCGGGTTGCTGGGCGTCGTCCTGGCTGCCGGCAGCCTCAAACTCGACGTGATTATGAACGCACAGGCCCAGAGCGGCATTTGGTATGCGTTCTCGCAGCCTCTCGGGTTCGTTGTGTTTATGGTTGCGAGCTTCGCCGAGGCCGCACGGCTGCCATTCGATCTCCCCGAAGCCGAACAAGAACTCGTGGGCGGCTACCACACCGAGTATTCCGGAATTCGATTGCTCCTCTTTCTCGTGTCAGAATTTCTCCACATGATCACCGCATCCTTTTTAATCGTAATCATGTTTCTGGGTGGCTGGCATCTGTGGGGCCTGACCGGCTCGGGACAGGAAGTAAGTTGGGCTGGCGCCTTCATCCGCTGCGGGGTATTGAGTGGAAAAGTGCTGGGAGTGATCGTTTTTTTCATGCTGGTGCGATGGAGTTGGCCGCGGTTTCGGTTCGACCAACTCATGAGTCTGGCATGGAAGGTGATGCTACCGCTGGGAATTGCCAACCTCGTGGCCGTTGCCACGGTGGAGGAATTTCGACCGCAGTTGGTCGAAGCAATCGGACAGACGTGGGCCACCTTGGCCGCAATCGCCGGCCCGTGGGCTCTGTTTTTCGTCAGCTTGATCACCGCCGGTATGCTCACGCCTTCCGGCACCGACAACAGACCGATTCGCACAACTCGCCCTCTGGATGGCACCCGCAGCCATCCAACGCAATCCCTCGCCCCACACGAACTAGCAGGCACACGATGAAGCCCACCGATCCCGCTGTGACATGGCTCGAAGACAAGCCGCTGGGCCTTGCGGAGCGCCTCTACCTACCCCTCTTCATCCAAGGGCTTTCGACCACAGCGAAGCACATGGTAAGTGCAAAGGTTACCGTCAACTTTCCAGAAACTAGACCGACAGTTGGCAACCCACTGATTTATCGCGGAGTGCACAGGCTGAACCGCGACGACCAGGGGCGAGTGAAGTGCGTGGCGTGTTTTCTATGTGCGACCGCCTGCCCAGCCCACTGCATCGACATCGTTGCGACCGAAAGCCCGTGGCCCGACCGCGAGAAATATCCAGAAAGCTTTGCGATCGATGAACTGCGATGCATCTTCTGTGGCATGTGCGAAGAGGCCTGCCCAGTGGATGCTATCGAACTCACAAGCCTGCTGGACCTCACTGGAAAAAGCCGCGAAGAGATGATCTTTGATAAGGAAAAACTCCTCAGTGTGTACGACATGACTAAGGACGCCGAGCCGATGAAATCGGCGTCGCTGGGAGGCACGCTATGAACCCGCTGAGCTTTTTCTCTGCCGCTGACCCGCTCTCAAGTGTCGGCCTGCTGCTGGCAGCCGCCGTTCCTGCTGGCGCCGTGAGCCTCTGGCTGCTGCTGCCGCGGGGCCGCAAAAACCGAATTGCCGGCTGGCTGGGGCTCGCGTTGGGCGGCTTGTCGCTGGCGGGTTTTGTCGCCACTGGCCGCCGCTTGGGTGGCGTGGGCGAGGAGGCTGTCTTTCTCACGGTGTCGCTGGTCGCCGTGGTGTCTGCCGCAGCCACAATCCTGACGCGGTCGCCTGTCTACTGCGCGATCTGGTTTGCTCTGTCGCTGGCAGGGGTTGCCGGCGTGCTGCTGGTGCTGGGTGCACAGTTTCTGGGAGTGGCCACAATCGTGGTATACGCTGGCGCAATTCTGGTGATGTTTCTCTTTGTGCTCATGCTCGCACAGCCCACTGGAATGGCCTCTTACGACCGCGTCTCAAGCGAACCGCTCTTATCGGCCGTGGCTGGGGCCGTGCTCTTGGGCCTGCTCACGCTGGCGATCGGCAGGCTTTCGGCCGGCCCAGCATCTGCACCCACGACTGACGCGCCGACGGATGGTGCGCTGGCATCTGATTCGCTCGCCACCGATCAGGTGGCAAGGCTGGGTGCCGAGCTGTTTGGTCGGCACCTCGTGGCAGTCGAAGCGGTCGGCACGCTTCTGCTGGTCGCGCTCATCGGGGCCATTGCGGTTGTCTCTCGGGGTGAGGCTACCGCCGCAGACGCGGACAGAGCCCGCCAGAGGACGGCCGTGCCATGATGAGCCTGCTCTCCATGACATCGCCGGCAGCACCCATGTCTGTCTTGCAGAACGCCCTCATTGTCGGCGCGATTCTGTTCACACTTGGAATCGTTGGGATCCTCGCACGACGCAATTTGATCGTGATGTTTCTTTCAGCCGAATTGATGCTGCAAGGAATCTCGGTGAGCCTCGTGGCGTGGAGCCGCTACCACGGCGACTACGGCGGGCACGTGCTTGTTATTTTCATCCTAGCCGTTGCGGCCTGCGAGGCCGCGGTGGCACTCGTCTTTGTTTTGCAGGCCTTTGGCCGCACAGGCAGGCTGGATGCATCGGCCTGGCAATCCCTGCGAGAGAGTAATCTTTCGTGGGTGGTCGATCGAGAACTTCCCGAGTCAGACACCGTTGCCCCACTCTGGCCCACGCTTAGTCCGGCTGGTGTTCTGCCCAAAGCCGACGAGGACGAACCCCTTCAACGAAAGCACGTCTAACCGCTCTGCCATCTCCTTCAGGGCGCCGCCACTTCCTTTCTATTCGTTTTGCGATTCCATTTCATGCAGCAACTCTCCCCATCAGTGCTCCTCGTGCTCGTGCCGGCTCTGCCATTGGTCGGTGCGGTGCTCACGATGCTCCTTGGACGATCGCTTCGCTCCCGTGCACACCTCCCAGCTGTTGTCGGCATCGCTGCGGCCGCCGGCGTGTCGCTTGTGCTACTCGCTGCCACAGCCGCACAGGTTGGCAACTCCAGCGATGCCCATCCAGAACCCGTGCGGCCAGTCGAGATGATCACCACGCTCTGGCAGTGGGCCACCGTCGAAGATGCCTACACGCCTCCTTCCAACAGCGAGGCCCTCATCCCGGGGATCGTTCTGCCGCGGGACACATCCGGCGTGCGGGCGTTCTCGATTCCCGTGGCCCTACGACTCGATCCGCTCACCGCCACAATGCTTTCGATCATCACCTGCGTCGGTCTGCTCGTGGCGATCTACTCGATCGGCTATATGCACGGCGATCCTGGCTACGCGCGCTTCTTCGCGCTCTTTGCACTCTTTGTGTTCTCAATGTCAATGCTGGTCGCGGCGAGCAACTTTTTGATCGTCTATGTCTTCTGGGAGGCGGTGGGCGCGTGCAGCTATTTGCTCATCGGTTTCTGGTTTCGCAGGCCGGAGGCGGCCCGCGCTGCAAAAAAGGCATTTCTCGTCAACCGCGTTGGGGATTTCGGCTTGGCGATTGCCGTCTTTTTATTGTGGATGACGTACGGCACCCTCGATTTTCACGACACGCTTTCGCTCGACGGCACGATTCTGCCCGGCATCCTGGGCCAGACTCGCTTGGCCGATGCCGGTGGCATCGTAGGCGGCGCGGTGGGCGCGGCGATCTGCTTGCTCTTGCTGCTCGCTGCCTGTGGAAAGAGCGCACAACTGCCTCTGCACGTCTGGCTCCCCGACGCCATGGAGGGCCCGACACCCGCTAGCGCACTCATTCACGCAGCCACAATGGTGACGGCGGGGATTTATCTGATCACGCGTTCGGCGCCACTCTTTATGGCCTGCCCCGGAGCGCTCGCGATGGTCTCAATTGTTGGGGCCACCACGGCGCTCGTCGCGGCCCTGATTGCAGTGGTGCAAAATGATCTCAAGCGAGTGCTCGCCTATTCCACCATCAGCCAACTTGGCTACATGTTTGCAAGCCTCGGCACCGGCACCATGCTCGGCTTCACCGCCGCGATCTTCCACCTCGTGACGCATGCTTTCTTCAAGGCGCTCTTGTTCCTCGGGGCAGGCTCCGTCATGCACTCCATGGGGGGAGTAATTGACATGCGACGATTCGGCGGGCTCTGGCGAGTGATGCCGATGACCGCCGCGACGTTTCTGGCTGGAGCGTGCGCGCTGGCCGGCGTGGCTCCATTTGCCGGTTTCTTCAGCAAGGACGAGATCCTCACCTCGCTTCACTCCAAGGCGTTTCCAAGTGTTCACGGCAACCACGGTCCAGAATCGCCTGCGGCCGAAACGGCCCACCTCCACCTCACGTCCTGGATGCACGACGGTCGCTTGGCATTGGATGCCAGCAGCACGTACGGACTGGACGCAATCGATCGCCCAGAAATCTGGCAAATTCTCTTCTGGATGTCACTTGTGACCGCCGGACTCACGGCGTTTTACACGTTTCGGGCTGTCTTCATGACGTTCACAGGCCCCACGCGAGTGCCCGAGGAAGCTGGGCACCATGCACACGAGTCACCGGCAGTCATGACGCTGCCGCTGGTGATCCTGGCCGTGTTGTCGGCGGTGGCTGGGTGGTGGCTCTTCAGCACGCACTGGCTCTCGCACTTTCTCTCCGCCACGCCCTCTCTCACCGCACCGTCGGTGGCGCGCACCGTCGTGCCGCATCTCTTCCATATTGATCTGGCCATTCAAGGAACGCTGGCCGCGGCGATTGGCATTGCCGTTGCCGCCATCGGCCACCTAGGCCGTCGCAGCGACTCGCCGCAGATGGAACGATTCTTGGGCCCGCTCGGCTCGCTCTTTGCCAATAAATTCTTCTTCGATCAAATCTACACGGGCCTGATTGTGCGGCCACTAGAAGCGTTGGCCCTGCTGGCCGCCATCATCGACCGCTCCGTCATCGATAGGCTTGTGGACTGGATCGCCACAATTCCTCTCGGAGTGGGCGCGATTGTGCGGCAACTTCAGTCCGGTCTCATGCAGCGTTACGCACTGGCCGGCGTGATGGGCGTGCTCATGATTGTGCTGGCCCTTGCTTGGCAACTCCGCGGCTGACGCACCCCCTTAGAGACATTCTAGAAAGCCAACTTTTTCATGAACGGTTTCCCGCCCGGCACGCATCTGCTTTTGGTCATCGCCACGCCTCTGGTCGGAGGAATCGTGGCTTGGGTGCTGGGTGCCCGAGGCCGCCACGCTGTGCGACAAAGCGCCGCAGTCACGGCAATCTTCACGTTGGCAGGCGCGGGTTGGCTCATCGTCCGCAGCCTGCAGAGCCCGGAGGCTGCCTCCGGCGAACCCTATGCTGTGATCGAGGTGCCGTGGCTTGTGGATGGGATTTTCGACGTGCGACTGTCGCTGGGTCTGGATGGACTCTCGCTCTGGTTGTTTGGGCTTTCTGCACTGCTTTCGCTCACCGCGGTGCTCGTCAGTTGGGAGGCCATCAAGGAACGAACCGTTGGATTTTACGTGCTGCTCTTGGTGCTCGAGGCTGCGATGCTCGGCGTCTTTGCCGCCCGCGATGTGATTCTCTTTTATGTCTTTTTTGAATTTACGCTCGTGCCCCTCTTCTTTTTGATCGGCATCTGGGGCCACGAAGAGCGACGCAAGGCGGCCGTAAAGTTTTTCCTCTATACGTTGGCCGGAAGCGTGCTGGCATTTCTCGGACTCCTCACGATCGTGCTCTGGCATGCTTCGCATGCCGGCACCGTCACGTTTGATATCGACACGCTCACCGCAGGCATGGCGGCTCATCCGTTGCCCATGAATGCCGAGGGGGGGTGGCTGCAGATGGTGGTTTTTCTGGCGTTGTTTGCTGGGTTTGCAGTCAAGGTGCCCATTGTTCCCTTTCACACGTGGCTGCCGTTGGCCCACGTTGAGGCTCCCACGGGCGGCAGCGTGGATCTGGCGGGAGTGTTGCTCAAGATCGGCATCTACGGGTTTCTGCGGTTTTCTCTCCCGATGCTCCCCGATGCCACAGCCGTTGCCGCCCCTTGGCTCTTTGGACTGGGTGTGGTCGGGATTCTCTACGGAGCCTTGGTCGCACTGGTACAGACCGACCTCAAACGTCTGATCGCCTATTCCTCAGTAAGCCATATGGGCTACTGCGTGATGGGGCTCTTTGCGCTCGAAGCGGTGTCGGTGGAGGGAGCCACGCTGCAACTGATCAATCACGGCCTCTCGTCGGCCGGCCTGTTTGCGTTGGTAGGCATGATCTACGAGCGATTCCACACTCGATCGATTCCCAATCTGGGCGGCATTGCGGCCCGGGCCCCCTGGCTGACAGTGTTCTTCATGCTGTTTACATTTTCCAGCATCGGCCTACCGGGCCTGAACGGCTTCGTTGGGGAATTTATGGTTTTGGCAGGCTCGTTTCAGCGGGCGTGGTCTGGTGTTTCGACGGCATACGGGCCAGCGTACCTGACGATGTCTGTGGCTGCTGTTGTGGGCGTGGTGCTGGGCGCATGGTACATGCTCTGGGCAGTGGAGCGAGTCTTCTTTGGCGGCTCGCGCGAGCCGCCAAAGAGTGCGTCGCAGCACAGCCACGGTGCGGGCAGACCCGATGACCACGGCCACGATGCCGATGCGCCACCGGACGATGCATGCGATTTGAAATGGTATGAAACCCTGGCGCTCGTGCCGCTGGTAGTTTTTGTCTTTTGGATCGGTGTGGTGCCGGCAACATTCCTGGAGCCGTCGGCTACCGCGGTGAGAAAATCCTTTCGAGCCAGTGCCGAAGCATTTGATCTGCGGATGCACATGGATGTCTCTGAACACAGAACCCTCAACCCGAGCACTCCACACGCCCGCAACACGAAAGCCAGTGTCGTTCACTTGCCATGACCACGATCACTCACATATGCCCCCCATGCCCCCGATGCCTCCGATGATCACGATGCCTCTCATGACCACATCTCTCGAAACGTTTGCGCTCCTGTCGCCCGAAATCACGCTGGTGGCCGCAGCGATTCTCGTCTTCGTGGCCGGCGCATTTGCTGGCTTTCGGAGCGGCTGGCTGGGGGCTGTGCTCGGAATCGCAGCGGCCATGGCGCTGGCTGGGGGCCAGCCAGATGGTGGGGCTACGCTCATCTCGGGCACGATCACAATCGACGGCTTTTCGATCTATATCCGCTGGATGGTACTCGTGCTGGGTGGGCTCTTGGCGCTCGTTCAAGCAGGTGATGTGTTTGCGTCGGCCTCGAGTCGCAGCGGTGGCAGTTGGCGGGGCAGCACCTGCGAGGAAGCCGGCACATTCCTGCTGCTCTTGGCAGGTCTCTCGTTGACGGGCGTGGCAAACGATATGGTGCTGCTCTTTGTGGGGTTGGAACTGGTGTCGATTCCAACCTACATCCTGCTGGCTCTGAAGCGCACCGATGCGCATGGCCAAGAGGCCGCTCTCAAGTATTTCTTTCTGTCACTGGTGGCCTCGGCGCTGTTTCTCTATGCACTGGTATGCCTCTACGGGATTGGCGGCTCCACGAGCCTCGCGGTGATTGGGCAGCGGTTGTGCTCGACCGATGAACAGCTGATGGGCATGGCGACGGTGCTCCTGCCGGTGGCACTTGGCATGGCGATGGCAGGCGCCGCATTCCGCCTAGCTGCCGTACCGATGCACTTCTACGCCCCGGATGTGTATGAGGGCACAAGCCCCGGCAATGCCGCGCTCCTGGCCACACTGCCGAAAGTGGCTGGCATCGTTGTACTCCTACGTCTGCTCGCACTCGGCCTCGGCGGGCAGGCAATCTCGATGGCTGCGCCGCCATCTCTTGGATCGGCTTCCCTTGCTGGATCGGCTCCCCTTGCTGGATCGGCTTCCCTTGGAGAAGCCGCTCTCACCTACCTCACACTTTTCTGGCAACTCTCAGCCGTTCTGGCCGCGCTTACGATGACAGTCGGCAACGTCATGGCTCTCCTGCAGACAAACCTCCGCCGACTGCTGGCCTGCTCGTCGATTGCCCATGCGGGGTATCTGCTCTTGGGCGTAGCCGTTGCGGCAGCCTCGGGCGCAGCCTGCGTAGACACGCTCGGCAATGGTTCGATTCAGACAGCCAGCGACACGTCTTGGACGCTCGGACTGGGGGGAGCCAGCGCCACGCTCTTTTATCTCTCCACCTACGTGTTGGCGACAGTCGGCATCTTCGCGGCCCTGACATATCTGGGCCATCGTTGGCCGGAGTGGAGCAGTGGCAGCGGACCGCGTCCGCTGCGCCAAGAGATCACGTCCGTGGAAGACCTCGATGGCCTGTCCGGCACCAACCCCGTGGCTGCATGTGGGATTGCCATATTTGTGCTGAGCCTCGCCGGCATTCCCCCTCTGCCTGGCTTCTGGGGAAAGCTGTCGCTGGCCATTGCTGCGATGGAGGTCGATTGGAATGCCCGCATCGCGTGGGGCAGTCGTCGCGCGGCCTTTGTGTCGCTGGCGGTAATCCTCGTTCTCAACGCGGCCATTGCCGCTGCCTACTATCTGCGAATCATCGCTGCGATCTATTTCCGTTCGGCCAAACGAGGCGTGCAGGCAGATGGCGGCATCTCTGCGGGCGTGGCCATGCTCGTGTGCATGGCCCTGGTGCTGATGGCCACGCTGAGCCCACGCGGTCTCTTCGCCTCAGCCTCGCAGGCTGGCAGTGTTGTTTCCAGAAACATTCTTTCTGATAGTGTTGGTTCGGATAGCTTCCCTGCATCTCCACACACAGTCGCACCCTGACACGCATGACGCGCATGACACTCATAACACATCCATCCAGCCCGTCTCCAGACCATAACCCCTTGCCGAACAATGCTTCTGTGGTCGCTGCGATGGCCGCCATCAGCGATCCAGAAACGGGCCGACCGCTCGCGGAGATGGGGCAGATCAATTCCGTTGAGGTGACACCTTCTGGCATTCAAGTGACCGTTGGTCTCACAACCCATTCTGGAATCCTCTGGCCGGCTACGCGGGTCAGGATCAGGGAGGTGTTGCAAGCTGGATTTCCAAAGGTGCCCTCAGTCGCCGTTGAGATCGCGGAGCACAAACGCCCGCCTGGCAAGCTGGGCCAAATCGGCCTCGAGTCCAAGAGCGTCATCGCCGTTGGCTCTGGCAAAGGCGGCGTTGGCAAAAGCACCATCGCCACCTGTATTGCACTGGGGTTGGCACGAGCCGGCAGTCGCGTAGGCCTGCTGGATGCCGATGTGTACGGCCCCAGCGTGCCGCACCTGCTTGGGCTTTCTGGGCGGCCTGAAATAGAGAACGGAAAAATCCAGCCGGCCAAGCACGGACAGGGGCCACAGGCCATACCGGTGATGTCGATGGGATTTCTCGTGCCGCCCGGCGAAGCTGTGGTGTGGCGAGGCCCAATGCTCCACGGAGCGATTACGCAGATGCTGCGAGACACCGCATGGGGGCAACTCGATTATCTCATCATCGACATGCCGCCGGGCACTGGCGACATCGCGCTAACGCTCTCACAGGTGCTGCCGCTCACCGGTGCTGTTGTCGTCTGCACTCCGCAGGATGTTGCGCTCTTGGATGCCACCAAGGCGATTGCGATGTTTCGCAAAGTGAATATTCCCGTGCTGGGCATGGTGGAAAACATGAGCTTCTTTGCCTGTCCCGACACGGGCAAACGCTACGATATTTTTGGCACAGGCGGCGCCAAACGCACGGCCCAAGAACTCGACATTCCATTTCTGGGTGAAGTGCCTATCCAGATCCCGATCCGCGAGCACGGCGACGCGGGACAAACTGCCGCTAACTTCGACGATCCGACAAGCCGTCCTTACCTCGAAGCCATCTGCGAGCGACTCGTCGGCAATCTCGCCGCCGCCCACGCCGCACGGCCCCCGCTTCCCTCCCTGCCAGTGCTGCTCTCATTGGTCTGTTGCATGCTGTTGCATGCTGTTCCATGATTTCGATTCGACTTTTTGCAAGTGTTCTGAGGCTCGCCTCCGGCTCTTCTTTTCACATGCGCACGCAATCATTTCAAAGTGTCTCTGGGGGGATGGCCCTCTGGGCGATCGCTGCAGGATGCCTTGGTGTACTGGGTGCCGCAGCCAGCAGAGGGGCCGATCCGGGTACGACGCCTGTGGCCTCAACTCCGCTGCCACAGCCTGAACAAGAGACGGCCTTACGAGGGCTGATTCAACAGGCAGTCGACCGCGTCTATCCAGCACTCGTGCGAATCGACGTTGTTACCGAATCGGGCGGCTCGGGCCGAATGAAAAAGATGCGGGGCAGTGGCAGCGGCGCGATCATCAGCCCCGAAGGATATATCGTTACCAACCACCACGTTGCCGGCCGAGGCACCCGCATCACGGTGCGGTTGACCAACCGAGAAGAGCTCCCGGCCACACTGGTTGGCACCGACGCGCTGAGCGATCTTTCCATTCTAAAGATCGATGCAACAGCTCGGCTGGATCCCACCAGGCCGCTGGCGCACGCGTCCTTTGGCGACTCCGAAACGCTCCAATTGGGCGATGTGGTCCTCGCCATGGGGAGCCCGGCAGGGCTGTCGCAGTCAGTGACTCAAGGAATTATTTCCAATCTCGCCATGATTCCACCGGGAGGCTCGCTCCAAATCGAAGGAGAGAGCGTGGGCGAATTGATCCGCTGGATCGGACACGATGCCATTATCTTTCCGGGCAACAGCGGCGGTCCGCTGGTCAACCTGGCCGGTCAGATTGTAGGCGTGAATGAAATTGGTGTCGGGAGCCTCGGCGGTGCAATCCCGAGCAATATCGCCGAGACGGTTACCCGTGAGATTATCGCCCATGGGGCCGTTTCTCGCAGTTGGATCGGCCTTGGGGTGCAGCCGCTTCTCAAATCGATGACCACAGAAAATGGATTGGTTGTAGGATCTGTTTTGCCCGGTGGTCCAGCCGAAAAGGCTGGCATTCAGCCGGGCGATGTGATCGGATCATTCAATGGCCAAGCACTCCCTGCGGCGCGTGCCGTCGAAGATATCCCCGCGTTTAATCGTCTGGTTTTCAACATGCCCGTAGGTTCGGTCGTGCCGATCAAGGGCAGCCGCCAAGGCAGTCCCGTGGAGTGGACGATTACGACAGCCGTCCGCGAGCCTTCGCTGCCCCCAGAGGTAGAGGTGCAACCCTTGGGACTCACCGTCCGGAACGTCACGAAACTGCTGTCGCTGGAACGCAAGCGAGCCACTACAGACGGCGCATTGGTCGTAGGTGTCCGTAACGGCGGAGGGGCCGCTGAGTCAAAGCCTGCCCTGCGCGAAGGCGACATCCTCACGCACCTCAATGGCGTGTCGATTACCCACACCGATGACTTCCAGAAAATGGTGGCCGCCATCGCAGAGAAGTCGACGTCGCCCACTCCCTCGCTGGTCACATTTGTGCGGGACGCAGAAGAGATCGTGGCCGTGGTGCGCATCGGCACCCCCTCAGAAAACAACCGCGTAGCGAAGCCGATCCGCCCGTGGCTTGGAGTGCAAACGCAGGTGCTCACTCGCGAGATTGCCGAGGCGCTCAAGGTCGATGCCCGGAAGGGCGTGCGAGTGACTCATGTTGTGCCAGACTCCCCAGCCGCAAAGGCGGGTGTGCACGTGGGCGATCTTTTTCTTCAACTCGACGGCAGAGTGATTCCGGCGGGAAGCCCATCGGATCAGGATGTCTTCGACAACCTCATTCTCCCGTATCCCATCGGCACCACGATCACCTTTGGCGGGCTGCGCAACGGCACGCCGCTGCAACTGGAGGCGCAACTCATTGCCACGCCGGAGGCCACCGGCGATCTCGAAATATTCCGCGATGACAACTTCGAACTAACGGTTCGCGAACTCCCCCTTGCCGAACGGATCGCTGAGCGGTTGCCAGTCAACACTCCTGGCGTGAGAGTGAGTGAAGTGCAGCCCAATGGCTGGGCGGCGCTGGCAGGCATTGCCCCCGGAGATATTCTCCTATCGATTGATAATACGGTAGTCAAAACGGTCGCCGAAGTCGAAACGCTTCTCATTCGCTGCCGTGAGACAAAACCCAAGCAGGTCGTCTTTTTTATTCGTAGAAATCTTGGCACCGCTTTTGCAGAAGTGGAACCGCGGTGGTAAGGAGTTGCGTGATGTTGTTTTTCATTCGCGCAGGTTGCGGTCGCCACATGGCGTTCTGCGCGGTCGCATCGCTCGCCTCGCTGGCGTTTACGGCCGCCCCGAGACAGGGACTCGCCGACGAATCGGTGCCATCCCTCGGGCGGAAAATCTTCCACCAACACAAAGACGCCATCGTGCGGGTGACGGGCGTGGCGGCGATTCGGATGACAGCCACCAACCGGCCTGGCATGAACCTCCCCGAACGTGAGGAGAAAGTGAAGGCTGAGGGCACCATCATCGACTCAAGCGGCCTGATCGTGCTCTCGCTCAGCGCGATTGATCCCTCCAGACTCGTGGATGGCCGGGAGGGCAACTCGCCCAGCGGTCCAATTAAAGTCGAGGCCTCTGCCACGCTCAAGGAGCTTGAAATCGTACTCGGCGACGGCACGGAAATTCCTGCCACCATGGTGTTTAAGGACACCGATCTCGACCTCGCATTTGTTCGGCCAAAGGCAGATGCCGAGGAGGCAAAAGGAGTCGTCTTTGCGCCCGTAAATTTAGCAGACTCGGGCCAGTCGGAAGTGGCCGACTACACGGTATCGCTGACACAACTCGACGACCTTTTCAACAATCATCCGGCCATGCTGCCAGGTCAAATCTCCGCTGTCATCCAGCGACCGAGGCCATTGTATCTCGGCACAAACGTGGTGCGGGGCTGCCCGATGTTTTCTCTCAACGGAAAACTGCTCGGTATCGGCACCCTCCGACTCAGTAAAACGCAAGGACAGGGGCAGGCGATTGTGCCGGCGAGCGAAGTACAAAAGCTGGTGGAGCAGATTCCAGCGAGCGTCGCCACTGAAGAAAAGATCGAAGCCCAACCCAAACCGGGCGAAAAATCGTTGCCGGATTCTTGACACAATCCGATGGAGCACGCCCTCGTCGAGGAGACCTCTGACGCACCCATTGCCGGTTTGGGCCATCAGACGCCTGCCTCAGAGAACATGCGTTGCGTTCAAGCCATCGCGGCATTGTGCTAACAGTTGCTTCACCAGTGCGGCTGGAGACTCGCGGATATCGACCGTGATCGCTCGCTCTTCCTCCGTGGGACGCTCCAATAACGCACACTGGCTCTCCAGCAGGGAGGCGGGCATGAAGTGGCCCGTGCGTTCTTGCAGTCGCGAGCGAATCACATCCATTGGGCCGTCCAAATGCACCAACTGCAGCCTTGGATCGCCAATGCCAATCGCCGTGCGATAGCGTTTGGCAAGTGCGGAGCAAGCCAACACCATCCCCAATGAATCCGGCAGCACGCTATCAATCAAGTGCCTCAGGGCTATCAGCCAAGGGGTTCGCTGGACATCGGTCAGCGGGATTCCCTGCGACATCACTCGCACGTTTTCAGACGGGTGAAAATCATCTGCATCGTGAAAGGCCCAGCCCAGTTCGTGTGCGAGCAAACGACCGATCTCTGTTTTGCCGCTGCCGCTCACGCCCATCACCACAATCACTCGAACAGCCATACTGATCGCTCCGCTAATACATCGCTACACGCATGCCGCTCTTGAGATGCACAGCCGGCTGTGGCACGAATCGCATCCGGCCGGCAAGCACCCGCACCTCCGCACTGCTGCGGCCCAAACGGCCCCATTCGCCGACAGAAGCCTGTACGGGGCCTCTCGCAGCAGGCATCGCCCAGACATCGCATGCCTGCTGCCACACTGCCGCGATTTTTTGCCGCCGTACATGGATCGCGTCGAGGCCATACCATTCGCTGGGCTGCTCGATGACCGTCGCGCGGTGATCTTTGGCTATTTCCAAGATCGCCGCATCCAGCTGGGCAGCCGCTTCCTTGAGAGCCTCTAAACTGAGGGTGCAGCCGGGCACATACAACGTTCGAAGGAGGCGGTATCGAACCATACCCACCGTCGCGATGCTTTCCAATGGCAGGCGAGTGATCGCAATCGACGCATGTCGAGCCGCCAGTCGAGCGACACTCTCCCGCACCCACGCAGCCACCTGGTCGGCCGAAAATCCGTACAGTAAATCATTGCCTATGTCGGTTACAAACGCGCGAAGCTGCGGAACGGCGGAGGCGTTGGTGTCACCGAAGCCATTGCGATCCAACGCCCGCCACAGCCCACACCACAGGATCGATGGCAGACGTCGCATCCACACGCGGCTATTGGCCCCGTAGGACCGGCCGTGGCCCGCAGCTACATAAAGATCAGCTGGCTCAGGGGATCGTACTCGCACGGTAGCAACCAGGTTCGCAAGTCCACGCGAAACGTTACTGGCTCCAATCACCACAATACCTTGAGCAGCAGCGCCCTCTGCAACGGCAACCGGCTTCGCCGCCTCTTTGGAATCGACTTGCATGGAATCGATACCGCTCGCACACACCTGACGGCCGTTCAATTCCAGCGTCTCCACTGCGAGCCTCCCGAAAGACTCTGGTAGCACGACACGGCCAGCATCGCAAACATGATCCCCAGATACGGTTCGTTTTGGGTGTAGCCCCAGAAAGCAACCGCGCCTCCTGATACCACGCCGAGGATGGCCGCGATCCGCGTGGCATCATCCACGCCGAGGATGGCCAGCCCCTCTCGGACGATCTGTCCGCCGTCCAGCGGCGGCACAGGGATCAGGTTTAAGAGCGGCCAAAAGATATTGACTTGCAACACAAACCAGACGATTGCACTCACTGCCGACGGGAGTTGAGCGCCCTGTTCCAAAGCAAGCCACCTGTCAACTGCATCGATTCGAAATTGAAATTGATAACCGCCAGCCTTCAGCAGCGCAACGAGTATTGCCGCGAGCACTAACTGCGAAAGCGGGCCCGCCGCGGAAACGATCAGGCGTTGGGACGGCTTGCGAAGAGTCCCCCGCGAGATGGAATCCGGGATCGCCAAGCCACCGAAGTGATAGAGCACCACATGCGCCGACTGGCCGAAGAATCGGTACGCGAGC
>QWQH01000116.1 GCA_003670915.1 Planctomycetota bacterium
CTGCCAGACGATGGGGCAACCGCCGCTGGCGTGAAGTCTCGCAAAAAGTTGAGTGGATACACCACGATGCGCGTTTTGCTTTCGGTCCTGATTCGCAGGACGTGCCCCATGTTGAGGATTCTACGCAGTCCGGAGAGTTGTCAAAGGGAAAATGCCAGACTGCACGTTTTGAGAAGGAGACACGTGGGATGAGATTGGAGGGCGGCGTGCCACCGGATGGTTGACAGGGGCGGCCAGCAGGTATAGTGTACAGAAGTACATTTTATCACAGGAGGCTTTTGTATGGCACGGTCGGGCGTTGCGAGCAGTGCAAAGGGGTTTTTTCTTTCCAGCGGTGCCGCTGGCGCAAGCGGCTGTGCGATGGAATATGCCGGTGAATCTGCGAGTGAAATCGTGTCGACCGGGTTTCGATCGCTGGATGGATTGCTACCGGCCGGCGGCGTGCAACGCGGCAGGCTTTTGGAATGGCTTTCGGCCGATGGGCTTTCTGCGGAGGATGTGTCGAATGCCTCCGGGGCGGTGACGCTTGCGTTTGCGGTGGCGTGCCATCTGGCTGGTTCCTCACCCAAGACCGTGGGGTCGCATGCATCGGAAACGATGCTGGCGTCTACGATTGTTGTGGTCGACCGTCAGGGGTGGTTTCATCCACCCGCCGTGATGCCGTGGCTAGCGGGACGGCAGTTGCTTGTGGCAAGGCCCTCTCGGGATGACGACGAAAGTTGGACGATCGATCAGTGCTTGCGTTGCCCTGGGGTGGCGGCGGTTGTGGCTTGGCCGAAGCGAATCCACCCGACGTCTTTGCGTCGCTGGCAGCTGGCGGCACGTCGCAGCCAGGCCGTGGGGATGCTTGTCCGACCGGAGGCCGCTCGTCGGGAGCCTTCGTGGGCCGAAGCCAGAATCGCTGTCGCGCCTCTTCCCAGCCTAGGCATCGGCACTCGCAGGCTGCGGCTGGGTTTGGCGGGCGGCCCGTGGTCTGGCGACGAAAGCGTATCTGATCGTTCGGTAGAGATCGCGATTGATCTCGTGCGGGGGTGCGAAGCCCCTTGCGGCACGGCATCGCGTGGCATTGGGGCTCGTGGCGAAACCACATCGCATCGCGAACGCATGGCAACAGGCAGGCGACGAGACGAATCGCTTCAGATCGTTCAATTGGAGGGCCTCGCATGCCGCGCATCATGACAATCTGGCTGCCTCGCTGGCCTGTGCAGCGACGCCTCCTCGAACACCCAGCGTGGCGAAAAGTGCCGTTGTTTGTCTGCCGCCGCCAACAGCGAGGCGTGATGACTATCGTGGCGTGGGCCTGGGCCTTGCCTCCGCGAGTGCCAACGGATGAAAGGGCTATGCATGCCAGTCGCCATCCGTTCCCTGTGAGAATTCCGGAGGGCGTGTCACTGGCCGAAGGAATGGCATCGCTGTCTCTGGCGCATGGCTCTCGCGCCTGCCATATTGCTGAGATTGATTCCGACGACCCCACGGCAGATAGGGATGCGCTTGAACAGGTCGCGAGATGGTGCCGACGGTTTGCGCCGGTTGTGGCCGTTGAGGATGTGCTCGATCAGAAAAATCCAAGGCCAGAATGCATCCATATAGATGTGACAGGTACGGCCAGTTTTTTTGGGGGCGAGGGGCCACTGGTGCGCACGGCCGTGTGGACGCTTGCTGCACGGGGCATCCACGCCAGGGCAGCGATTGCCGACACGCCCGGCGCTGCGTGGGCTGCTGCGCACCATACCGATCTGCTGGCGGATCGGGGCCAGCATCTGGGTCAGAAAAATGAAGCCGGTGGAGTGAATCGCGGGATGGCAAACGCATTGTCGCGAACGATGCGAAAGAGTCGTTGGGCCGTTGTGGCTCCAGGCGCGCAGGCTGCAACGCTGGGAATGCTGCCTGCAGCGGCCTTACGCGTGGATACTGCTGTGCTGTCGCAACTGCGGGACGTGGGCATCGACTCGATTGGCGGGGTGTTGAGGCTGCCTAAGAAAAGTGTGGCATCGCGGTTTGGTCCCCAGTTGGGCATGAGGCTCGCCCAGTATGCAGGCACACTGGCCGAGCCTTTGGCAGGACCACAGGGAGAGGGGCTACCACAGGCAACGCACGCCTTCGATTTCCCGGTTTCAGCGCAGGATGCCGTTGAGGGAGTTGTCGACCCAATTCTAGAACGGCTCGTGAAGGCGTGTGTCGAGTCGCTGGCTGCACAAGGCAAGGGAATACTTGCAATCCAAGTTCGGTTTGAACGCAGCCGAGCCAGTGAGCCCACGGCCTCGTGCGTGCCGATTGTGTTTGACATTGGCCTGTTTCAACCCAGCGCGTCGGTGGAGCACGTGATGGGCCTGGTGCGGCTGCGGATGTCGCGACTGCGTCTCCCTCGAGAGATTGAAGCCATCGCTGTGGAGGTGGGAGCTGCTGGGCCGACCTGCTGTCGGCAGCGTTTGCTTTTTGGCGAAAACGTTGAGACATCGGCCTCGCAGGTGGGCATGTTGCTGGATCGGCTATCGGGCAGGCTGGGTCGCACCGCGGTTTTTGAGCCCATGCCAGTGGCAGAACTACAGCCGGAGTATGCGTGGGTTGCCACTCCCGTGGCACGGCCATACCCGCCAACAGATACACCCCGTAAAGCCAGTTCATCACACGGCCATCATGCAGGGACGCACGACAGAACAGTCAGAAAAGATAGAAACGGTTGGCTTTTTATCTCGGCCGAAAGGCGGCCTATCTGGATGCCGCCCCAGCCGCTGCGACTGGGACCAGTGCAGGCGGCGATGGTGTCCATCATCCCGGACGGACCGCCCGTGCGATTTCGGTTGGGATCCCAGACGCATCAGGTCACCCAGGCGCACGGTCCCGAGCGCATCGAAACGGCGTGGTGGAGAGGCCCGTGCGTGCGGCGAGACTACTACGTCGTTGAAACGTCCACCGGCGCGCGCTACTGGCTGTTTCGTCGGCTCCGCGACGGAGTGTGGTTTTTGCACGGGATGTTTGCCTGAACAGACGCCGAGGAGGTTGTGGTCATGGCTGGTTCGCGTTTCGCAGAGCCTCACTACGCGGAGTTGCATTGCACGACTCATTTTTCGTTGCTGCAAGCGGCATCGCACCCCGATGAATTAGTGGAGCAAGCAAGCTCGCTTGGCTATTCCGCGCTGGCCATCACCGATCGGGCTACGCTTGCCGGAATCGTGCGAGCTCACAGTGCCGCCAAGCGTGTTGGACTCAAGTTGCTGATTGGGGCAACGCTCGAACCAATTGAGGCCACTCCACTGGTTGTATGGGCGACAAGCCGCGAGGGGTATTCGAATCTCTGCCGTTTGCTCACGAAAGCAAATAGGAAAGGGAGCGACTTGCGACAGCACGCCCTCACGCTGGATGCTATTGCAAACCATGCTGACGGACTCTTGGCAGGTGTGCCGTTGGGGATGCTGCCAGAGGCTGGCCGCTTGCATGGCAGCCACGCAGCAGAAGATGCAGAACGCATTGTGCAGGCTGTTTTGCGTTGGCGAGAACTCTTCGGTGAGAGACTTTCGTGCTTGGCAGAAGTCGCTTTGGAGGGAGACGATGCCGAGCGACTCGAGTGGTTTGCAGCCGTGGCCCGACAGGCTCGCGTGCCGATTGTGGCGTCTGGAGATGTGCGTTACCACGAGCGGGCAAGGCTGCCTCTCTTTGATCTGCTTGCTGCGGTGCGGCACGGTTGCTCGGTGGAACAGGTGCGGGGCCGGTTGCGAGCCGACGAGCGACTGTCCAATGGCGAGCGGCATCTGCAGGAGCGTTGGCGTATCGCCGAGCGGTTTGCCTCGCTGCCAGGGGCCGTTGAACGGTCGCTCGACATCGCCAACCAATGCACGTTTTCCCTCGACGAACTGCGATACGAATACCCCAACGCAATCGTGCCAGAGGGTTGCACGCCGCACCAGTATCTGGCAGCGTTGACGTGGAAGGGAGCCCGCAAGCGATATACGGGCGGCCACTCAGGCAGCAGTGTGCCTGACCGCGTGCAGCAACTCATCCGCCACGAACTTTCGGTCGTGGCGGAACTGGGCTACGAGGCCTATTTTCTCACAGTATTCGACATCGTGCGATTTGCACGACGGCGAGGCATTCTCTGCCAAGGCCGCGGCTCAGCCGCCAACTCGGCGATCTGTTACTGCCTAGGAATCACGTCGGTCGATCCGGCAAGAATGGACGTTCTCTTCGAACGCTTTATCAGTCGCGAGCGTCACGAAGCTCCCGACATCGACATTGATTTTGAGCATCGACGCCGCGAGGAAGTGATTCAGTATGTCTATAAGACCTACGGCCGATCTCGTGCGGCGATGACATCCGAGGTGATCTCGTATCGCCTGCGATCGGCGGTGCGGGACGTGGCCAAGGCAATGGGGTTCTCGCTCGACGTAGTTCATGCGATCGCCAATACGCTCGATGCGGGTGATGGCACGGAAGACTTGCCGTTGCGATTGGCCGAAGCTGGCCTCGATCCAGGCAGTCACACGGCGGGAAGGCTCATCTCGCTCGTGGGCCAACTTATCGGCTTCCCTCGCCATGTGGGGCAACATGTCGGCGGCATGGTGATTACGCGAGGCGATTTATGCGACCTCGTGCCGATTCAGCCAGCAGGGCCGGGAGCCAGAACGCAAGCCGAACAGGGCGATGGAAGCTCGCGAACAATCGTGCAATGGGATAAAAATGATCTCAACGAGTTAGGCATTCTCAAAGTCGATTGCCTAGCTCTGGGCATGCTCTCCGCGATTCGGCGGGCATTCGATTTGATTCTCTCCAGTGGTGGGCCAAAGCTCACGCTGGCCAGCGTGCCAGCGGAGGATCCATCAGTGTATGAGATGATCTCGCGGGCCGACACGGTGGGCGTGTTTCAGATCGAAAGCCGCGCGCAGAGGAGCATGCTGCCTCGCCTCAAGCCAGCGTGTTTCTACGATCTGGTGATTGAGGTTGCTCTCGTTCGACCTGGGCCCATTCAGGGCGACATGGTGCATCCCTATCTCCGACGGCGATCTGGCGAAGAGGCCGTCAGCTACCCCAATGAAGCAATTCGTGGCGTGCTCGAAAAAACGCTGGGTGTGCCCATCTTTCAGGAGCAGGCAATGCGGCTGGCCGTTGTGGCGGCTGGGTTTACCGCAGGCGAAGCCGATCAACTCCGCAGGGCAATGGGGGCCTCGCGTCGGCCTGGAGTGATGGACGCATTTCACAAAAAGCTGACCGACGGGATGCTGGCCCGCGGGCTCTCGCCGGAATGTGCCGAACAGATTTTTCGCCAGCTTTGCGGATTCGCTGAGTATGGGTTTCCGGAGTCGCATGCGGCCAGCTTTGCACTGCTTGTGTATGTGTCGGCATGGCTCAAGCGGCATCACCCGGCGGCGTTTACAGCTGCGCTGTTGGGTAACCAGCCGATGGGTTTCTATGCACCAGCACAGCTTGTCAGTGACGCCAAGGCCCATGGCGTGAAGGTGTTGCCTGTGGATGTGAATGCCAGCCAGTGGCACGCCACGCTGGAGCAGCAATCCGTGCACCAAGGGGCTGCTCCCGCGTGCGGTCTTGCGATTCGCTTGGGACTCGAGCAGGTGTTTGGGCTAGGCGAGCCGGCAGGCCTTCGCATTGAGAAGGCTCGATCCCAAGGCCCCTTTCGGCTGCCCCATGAATTGGCAAGGCGTGCGAGGCTGGGTCGCGAATCGCTCCTGCATCTGGCCAAAGCAGGCGCGATTCAATCACTTGGGCTGGATCGGCGTCGGGCTGTATGGGAGGCGATGAAGTGCCTCGGTCGACGGGACAGCCGGCCGCTTTTGGAGTCACTCGACGAATCGCTGGACGCCGAAGAAGAGACCATCGAGAACGCATCGCTCCCCCACATGACTCGCCAAGAGGAAGTGATCGCCGACTACCAAACAGGCGGCCTCTCGCTGGAGGCTCATCCGGTGGAATATGAACGCGAGCGACTCGACGGCCTGGGCGTTCTCACCGTTGCCGAGGCGACGCAAGGGCTCGAAGGACAGCGAGTGAAGGTGGCTGGCATCGTACTCTCACGGCAGCGGCCCTCAACGGCAAAGGGGATGCTTTTTCTTACTGTCGAGGATGAAACGGGCGCTGCCAATATCGTTGTGCGTCCCGACGTGTGGGAGCGTGCGGCCGCTGACGTTCGGCGGACGGCAGTGCTGCTGGTGCACGGTCGCATCCAGCGAAGAGGTTGCGTTGTGCACATCGTTGCCACCGGCCTCGATGTGGCCGCACTGTTGGATTCGATGCCCCGCACGTCGCGAGATTTCTGCTGAGCCAGCACCCTTTCGTGAAATGAAGTGAGCAGTCGCTGGACGTCGGAGGAAATTGTTTTAGAACATCGGCATGAAAAATTTCTCCAGCACTGCTGTGATCCAAACCAACCTAGGGATTGGCACGCTTTTCCGAGGGAAGGTGCGAGACTGCTATCGCCTCGACAACACGATGCTTTTGGTGAGCACCGATCGGATCAGTGCGTTCGACTGGGTGTTGCCCACGCCGATTCCAGAGAAAGGGAAAGTTCTGACTGCGATATCGGCATTTTGGTTCGATTGGCTGTCGGTTGGGCCCGATCCGATTCAGCACCATCTCATCACAACGGATGTCGATGCAATGGAACTCCCCGCCTCGGTGGACCGAGAGATTGTGCGCGGCCGCACGATGCTTGTCCGTCGAACGGAAGTGATTCCGTTTGAGTGCGTTGTGCGAGGCTGGCTGGCCGGATCGGGGCTGGCCGAATACCGAAAGAGTGGCACCGTCTGCGGAGTGAAGCTGCCCGCGGGGCTCGAGCCTGGCGAGAAGTTACCGGAGCCGATTTTTACGCCCGCCACAAAGGCCGAATCCGGACACGATCTCAACGTATCGTTCGAGGCATTGGCCAATCGGATCGGCACCCAGCCAGCCGCCACGCTGCGCGACCGGAGCCTTGAGGTTTTTCAACGCGGAGCCGCTCGTGCCGCCGCCCGTGGGATTGTGGTAGCTGACACAAAGTTTGAATGGGGTCACGATCCCGACGGTCGGTTGCTTTTAATCGACGAAGTGCTCACGCCAGATAGCTCGCGATTGTGGCCGGCTGACGCGATCACACCGGGACGCGTGCCGGATTCATTCGATAAACAATTTGTGCGAGACTGGCTGGAGCAGAGTGGCTGGGATAAAGCGAGCCAGCCGCCCGCTCTTCCAGACGATGTGGTGGCTCGAACCCGTGAAAAATACGGCGAGGCCTGTCGTTTGCTCACCGGCCGACTGCCCCCGTTTGAGAACCATTCGCCTGAAAAATGATGTTTGTAGCGGTGTTTTCAGTCAGCGAATTTGGCGACCAAGGGCGTTGCGCCCCGCAGAAATGCCCTAGGGAAGCAGGAATTTCGGAACTAGAATCGTGTGGCGTTGCCATCGCTCTCCGCGGCTGAAACGTGTTGTCGGCGTGGAAGTGGCGTGCGTTTCAAACAGCCTTGGTTGACTTTCAGTTTCATTCATACCCTCGACCCAATCCTCACCCATGCTGCGTTACTGGACTGCTGGAGAATCGCACGGCCCTGCCCTCGTTGCGTTGGTAGACGGATTTCCAGCCGGCCTGACCGTTGACACCTCGCAGATCAATGCCGAACTTGTGCGGCGACAGGGAGGCTACGGCCGGGGTGGGCGGCAGCGTATTGAGACCGACTCAGTCACATTTTTATCTGGACTGTGGCACGGCGTCACGCTGGGCAGTCCGTTGGCGATAGAGGTGATCAATGCCGATGCAAAGCTGGAGAGACTGGAAGACGTGGATCGGCCGCGTCCTGGCCATGCCGACCTACCAGGTGCGATCAAGCATCTCGGCGGCGTCCGAGCAGTGCTCGAACGGGCCAGCGCTCGCGAGACTGCGGCGCGGGTGGCTGCTGGGGCGTTGGCAAGGCAATTGCTTGCCGTGTTCGGCATCGAGGTGGCCGGCTGGGTCACAGAACTCGGCAGCATAGTACTGGGGAGTCGCCCTGGGGCATTGCCTGCACTGCGGCTCATCAGAGACTCAAGCGCCGTCTACTCGCTCCATCCAGAAAAGGATCAGGAAGTCACCGAACTCATCGACAGGGTTGGCAAGGAGGGAGACACTCTCGGCGGCATCGTGGAGGTGCGTGTGGATGGGCTGCCGATTGGATTGGGCACGCATGCGCAGTGGGACCGCAAGCTGGATGGCCGTCTTGCGCAAGCAGTGATGGCTGTGCAAGCGATCAAGGGCGTTGAGATCGGTATGGGTTTCGAGGCGGCGAGGCGGCGAGGTTCGGAGGTGCACGATGCAATCCATTACGATCCTGCGCAAAGAGGTGGCGTGCAGTTGGGCTTCACTCGGCCGACGAACAATGCCGGTGGCCTTGAGGCCGGCATGACCAACGGTCAGCCGCTCGTGATCAAAGCCGCCATGAAACCGATCAGTACGCTGCGAAAGCCGCTGGATTCTGTGAACCTCCGCACCAAGCAATCGGAAGAGGCCGCCTACGAGCGGAGCGATGTGTGCGCGGTGAGTGCGGCGAGCGTGATTGTGGAGCACGTGGTGGCGTTTGAGGTGGCTGCGGCACTGGTAGAAAAGTTTGGCGGGGATAGCGTCGAGGAAATGCAGGCCCGCTGGCAACTCTTTCACGAGTTAGCGAGGAGCCGGTAGCGGCCGAAATCGGTCGTAAGCAGAAGAGTCGTCGCTCTTGAGTCTTGGAGAGAACAGGGATGTTCGTCGAACAATCTGCCGGACGGATTCGGTGTGTGCGAATGCTCTTCGTGCTGGGTGGATTCATGCCATGCATGGGGCTTGTAACGCTGGCTCTATGGCGATCCTCCGACATGCATTCCTCAACAATCAGACGGGGTTGGGAGGAGTCCCTTGGTGTGCCGCTGGCGATTGAGAGCGTCGAGCACTTGCGTCCAGGGGCAATTCGGCTCCACGGCCTGGATGTGCTTGCCCCCTCCGGCGAGACCGTTCTTTCGGTGCACGCGTTGGACGTGGAAATGTCGGCGGGTGAGGTGCGACTCACGCTGGGTCGATTGGAGTGCACGCCCCGTGCAGCGGCCCTACTGGCAGGATTGGCCGGCGATTGGCTGCGGCATCCCGAGCGATTCTCTCGGGCGTGGGTTGTCGACGTGGCCGCCGTCGAGTGGTCCAGCGATCAGTCGGATCAGAATGGTACCCATCGATCGGAACTCCCAGCGATACGGCGGGATATTTTGGAGGTGGCTCAGTCGGGTCTGCATGCCGAATGCGTTTCATCGGATGGCGTCCGTGCAGTGCGGGTGCGACGGCAACCGGAGGCGGCCGACGAGGTACGCGTGCGGTTGGCTGGCATGGGCGGTGTTTCGCGGGAAGGTGGAGCCATGGCTGGCAGCCCCGAAAGGCTCGAGGTAAGTGCTTCGATCAATGAGCCATTGCCGTTGGCCATCGTGGCCGCGGTGGCTGGCGCATGGGCGGAATCCTCGCTGCCGTTTGGCGAGGGTGTCTTTGGATCAAGTGCGAGAGCGCGAGGCACCGTGGAGGCCGTGCGAGAGAACCACGCCTGGAGCGGAGACTTAGCTGGGCTTGTCGAGCAGATTGACTTGGCCGCATGCACATCGGGCCTCGCGTGTCGGGCCAGCGGAGAGGCTACCGTGTTGATCAAAAAAATGCGTTTTGATGCTGGTCGATTGACCGCAGGCGATTATCACTGTTCGGCGTCGGCAGGACTTATTGGGCAGGACATGCTGGAGGGCATGAAGGCTCATTTAGGCTGCCGTTCGGGGCCAGCGTTTGTCTCTCTGGCCCGCGAACAGGTTCGCAATTTTGACGACGCTTCGTGCTCGCTCCAGATTGATGAACGCGGAATGGTGCTGCGTGCCCTAGGGGACCGCGATGGGGCAATCATGCGGCGGCACGGACTGTCAATTCTGCAGGAACCCTCAGTCGCGGTGGTGACCGAACGGTTGGCGTGGCTGTTTTCGCCCCCTGGCCTTGTCCCTGTGCCGGCATCGGCAGCAAGTGCTTGGATTCTTTCCATCATGCCACTGCCCCGAGGCTCGCGAGGTTTTTGACCTGTTTTTGACGTTCATTCGACACAAGTCTGACTTACAAAGGCTGGTAGCAATATCGGTGAACAGCGTATTCTTTGGGCTGCTCTTGGAGCCTGTGCCGGTTTGGGTAATGGACCCGCAACAAACAACCACGCAACGCCACGAAGGCCATGGAAGGAATGCATTTCTATGAATCGCTCTGAATCGTCGAAGCAGAGTCATCGTGGGGCCGCTGTGGCATCCAATCCATCGTCCAGTACATCAGTTGTGGAAAGCGATAAGTTCGCATTTGGTCGCTCGGCCATCCACGATCCGCTTTCGGTCGATCGGAGCATCGAAAGCCCCGAGGCGGATGAGTCGGCCGTCCCTGGGCTTTTGTCGGTGGAGCCTCGTCGCGATGGGATTCCAGACAGTTGGACGAATCTCGACTGGCCCGTGGTCATCTGGATTGTTGGTGTGCATCTGATGGCCCTTGCCGCCCCATTTTATTTTAGTTGGTCGGGGCTTGCGATCTGTCTGGTGGCCTACTGGATCACTGGGAGCTTGGGGGTTTGCCTGGGCTATCACCGTCTCCTGACGCACGGTAGTTTCAGTACGTCGAGGGCAGTCAAGCTTTTCTATGCGTTTTTGGGTGGTGTTTCCGGCGAGGGTGCGGCCGTTGACTGGGTGGCCAATCACCGCAAGCACCATGCATTTAGCGATCAGGATGGAGATCCTCACACGCCCCGCGACGGCGGGCTCTGGAGCCATATGCTCTGGATGTTCCCCAACCGAACACGCGAAGAAATCACGGCCCACGCCAAACGTTGGGCTCCTGAATTGGAACGAGACCCAGGCATTCGATTTTTACAGCAGACATTTTTGTTGTGGCACGTTCTCATCGGCTTCACGCTCCTGGGCTTGGGCTGGATGGTGGGCGGTTCCAGTTTGGCGGTTTCGTGGCTGCTGTGGGGCTTGGCTGTGCGGATGGTGATCGTATTTCACGTCACATGGTTTGTGAATTCCGCCACGCACATCTGGGGCTACCGCAACTACGAGACATCCGATGACTCGCGGAATCTCTGGTGGGTTGGGCTTCTGGCCTTTGGTGAAGGCTGGCACAACAACCACCACGCCTACCAACGTATGGCCAAGCACGGCCACCGCTGGTGGGAGATTGATGTGACGTATTGGGCGATTGTGACCATGGAAAAGCTGGGCTTGGCTTGGAACGTGGTTCACGAGCCAACCGGTGCCAGCCGTCGGGCCGTTGGAAGGCAAGACAGCGGCCAGTCCTAATCGCGAAGGCGCAATCAAGGGATTTCGTAAGGGGTTTCGGCGTCCACTGTTGCAATTATGTCCTTCGCCGATAGAATCCGTTTCATTCGCCGGGGTAATTCTTGGCGGCTTGAACCCCTGTGGCATGCGTACTCGGTCGACCATGGAATGGGTGCAACGTGCATCCAAATCTGCCGCGTAGAGCCATGCCTGTCATGTACTAGGTCGCCTGGTGAACGGGTGAATTTCGGCTGATGACGCTTACGAAAGATCGAAAAACGGAATTAATTGGTGCCCATCGTCGCGGAACTGCCGACACTGGTTCGGCGGAGATTCAGATCGCGTTGCTCTCAGGACGAATTGCGCATCTCACTGGCCACTTCAAAAAGCACACCAAGGATTTCGCCAGCCGGCGTGGTTTGCTGATGATGGTGAGCCGTCGGCGCCGGCTTCTCGACTATCTCAAGCGCATCGCGCCGCAACGGTATCTCGACATTATCAAGCGGTTGGATATTCGTAAGTAGTGTAGGTGTGGTGTGTTTGGCGTTGGTTGTGCGGTCGTCCTTGAGAGCGGGAACGTCTCTTGTTCTCGGACGAACACCCGCACGGTATGTGTCGGGCTCGGGCATCATGTGTGTCCTCGGGCATTGACGGCTCGCTTCGGTGGTGTGTGAATAATCACACGCCGCACGGAGCACGATATGGAAGGAAGGGAAGTAGCTTTGAAAGTACGAGTTGAACGAAAATTTGGCGACACTGTTCTGAGTATGGAAACGGGTTTTCTGGCAAAGCAGGCCGCAGGTTGCGTTTTTGTACAGTTTGGCGAGACGTGCGTGATTGTGGCGGCCGCAACTGGCGCCCCGCGGTTGGGTATTGATTTTTTCCCGCTTTCTTGCGATTACCGCGAACGCGCAGCAGCAGGCGGCAAGTTTCCGGGTGGGTTCCTGAAGCGAGAGGGGCGGCCCACGATGAAGGAAACGCTCACGAGTCGTTTGATGGATCGTCCGATCCGTCCGCTTTTTCCAGACGGCTTCTTCGATGAAGTGCAGATTCAAGCGTCGGTACTGTCGAGCGACAAGCAAAACGACGGCGATGTGCTGGCTATGAACGGTGCTTCGGCGGCTTTGTGCGTGTCTCCGCTGCCGTTTCGCGGCCCACTGGGCAGCGTGCGACTGGCTCAGATCAACGGTCAGTTCGTGGCATTTCCGACCCAAGATCAGCTTGAGGAAAGCGATTTGGATTTGATTGTATCGGGCAGCGAAACGGCCGTTTTGATGATCGAGGGCTTTGCCAGAGAGATGCCAGAAGATCGAATGTTTGAGGCGATTCAGGAAGCCCACCGCATTATTCGTGAACTGTGCTCTATGCAGCACGAACTGGTGCAAAAGGTCGGCAAGCCCAAAAAAGAATATGTGCTGGCCGATTATTCCGGACTGCGAGAACGGCTCGCTTCGGGATTTCTGGGGGAGCTCAAAGTTGCCAAGGGAATGCTCGTAAAGCACGACCGCGGACAGGCTGTGAAGGCCCTCCGCGAGCGGGCCAAGGCAGAGGTTATGCCATCCGAGCCGGCAGCTACTGCCCGGGCCGGGGATGCCGGTGGCGTGAGCGACGCAGATTTTTCTCACGTCTGGCATGGGTTGGAGGAGCGGGCGGTGCGGGAGTTGATTTTGGCTGGGAAACGCCCCGACGGGCGTGACTATCAGACCCTGCGGGCCATTGTCTGCGAGGTCGATCTGCTGCCCAGAGTTCACGGTTCGGCGCTCTTTCAGCGTGGCGAGACTCAGGCTTTGATCACCATTACTCTTGGCACGGGCAAGGATGAGCAGCGCGTCGATGGGTTGCTCGATGAGTACTCAAAGAAGTTCATGCTGGATTACTATTTCCCTTCGTTTTCTGTCGGTGAGGTGCGTCCGATACGCGGTCCAGGCCGTCGCGAAATCGGCCACGGTGCGCTGGCTGAGCGAAGTGTGAAGCCGGTGCTTCCGGATCCAGATACGTTCCCTTACACGATCCGTGTCATCTCCGACATTCTTGAATCGAACGGCTCAAGCTCGATGGCATCGGTATGCGGAGCCACGCTTGGCTTAATGGCTGCCGGCGTGCCGATTTCCAATCCCGTTGCTGGGATTTCCGTCGGGTTGGTGAAGGAATCAGAAAGCAAGTGGGTGCTCCTCACGGATATCATCGGCGACGAAGATCACTACGGCGATATGGATTTTAAGATTGCAGGCTCTCAAGCAGGCATCACGGGCATCCAACTCGACCTCAAGATTGACGGCATCTCACCCGCAATCATTGAGGCGACGCTGCGACAGTCTCGCGAAGCCCGTCTGGAGATTCTGCGTCAGATGCTGTCGGCCATACGCCGACCGCGTCCAGAAATTTCGCAGTGGGCGCCTCGTCTGCTCCGCACCCACATCGAGCCCGACAAGATTGGCCTCTTGATTGGCCCAGGTGGCAAGACGATCCGCGCCATTCAGGAATCGACCGGTGCCAGCATCGAAGTCGAAGACGATGGTACGGTCACGGTAGCCAGCCACGATGCCGCGGGGGCCATGGCTGCATTGGCAAAGATCGAGGCTATGACCGCCTCGATTCAGGTCGGCAGGGTCTACGAGGGTCGGGTAACGAGCGTGAAGGATTTCGGAGCATTCGTGGAATTGGTGCCCGGCAAGGACGGCCTCTGCCACATCAGCGAACTCTCTGACGATTATGTTTCAAGCGTTGCCGATGTGTGTCGCGTGGGCGATGTCATTCGCGTGAAGGTGATTGCGGTCGACGATCAGGATCGCGTGAAGCTGAGCCGCCGTGCAGCCATGCGAGAGTTGGCTGAAAGTAGCAATCCGGCACCGTCCTAAAGCCCTTCTCTTTTGCAGTTTTGTTCCGAATCAAAATCACCCTCGAGGCGCGGTTGGACGATGTCGTCAGGCGACGAATCGAGCCGCTCGCGAGCGGAAACGTATGCAGAATTTGCGGCTCTCGTGGGCACATTGGCCCACGAGATCCGCAATCCGCTTTCTACGATTCGGCTGACTATGGAGTTGCTCGCGGAGGATTTTGAGGCGACCGATCCACAGTCGCCCACGAAGCATCGCGACCGACGAGCCAAGGCCAAGATTGAATTGGTGAGACAGGAATGCGATCGTCTCCAGAAGTTGCTGGGTGATTTCCTCGACTTTGCCCGTCAGGAGTCGCTCGTTCTCGAGCCAGGCAGTCTGAACGCAGAGATCGAGCAACTCCTCGATTTTTTTGCGCCACAGGCCGAGGAAAACAGTGTCGAAATTGTGCGGTATCTCGACCCAGAGTTGCCGACGGTGCGGTTGGATCGCGAGACATTTCGGTCGGCCGTGCTGAACCTCCTTCTCAACGCAGTGCAGGCGTTGGACGGGGGCGGTCAACTCGTCGTGCGCACGAGGCCCTCGGGCTTGGGCGTTGTGCTCGAACTCATTGACACAGGCCCAGGCATGGACACCGAGACGCTCTCAAAGGCGTTTCGGGCTTTCTACACAACGAAGCAGGGAGGCTCTGGCCTTGGTTTGCCAACGGCTCGAAAGATTATCGAAGCCCACGGTGGCACGATCGACATGGAAAGCGCTCCAAGCCGTGGTACGAAGGTAACGATTTGGCTGCCCGCACCGCCGCGGCTCCCGACGGGCCACCTGAGTCGGTAGGCTCCCGTCCCGGCCAGAATGCTGCCTCGGCTTCTCCCGAGGATGGTGTGCACGCGGAGAGCATTGGTGGGACTGGAGGAAAGCGAGAGGGAATGGCCTTTTCCGCTCCGTGCTGCGCATGCAACTGGACGGCCTGCCATGCGGGTTCGTACGATCCACGGCATGGTGCAGCCCAAAGAAACACACATCCCCCCGCCCGACGTTGCTCCCGAGGCTGGGTCGCAGGGACTCGTGCGCGTGCTCGTCGTGGATAACGACATCGTGCATGCCCGTACGATGGGCGAGGGATTGAGCCGACTGGGCTACCAATGTGTCGTGGCTGGCAGTGGCGCCGAGGGAGTGCGAAAGATCGAGCAGGAGACCTTTGATGTCGTCGTCACCGATTTAATGATGAACGATATTGGCGGCCTCGAGATCCTCTCCCGGGCCAAACAGGTATCGGTTGAAACCGAGGTGATTGTCGTTACGGGGCATGGCACCGTCCCCTCTGCCGTCGCAGCCATGCAGCAGGGCGCTTATACGTATCTTCAGAAGCCTCTGGATCTCACGCACCTGCGTGCGGCAGTAGAAAAGGCCTCAGAAAAAATTCGGCTCAAGCGAAAAAATATTGAACTCAACCGCAGGCTCGACGAGAAGTTCGGTTTTGAAGGCGTTGTTGGATCGAGCCCCCAAATGCACCTGCTCATCGAACGGCTGAAGCGGATCGCACCAACGGATGCCACCGTCCTCATCCAAGGCGAAACAGGGACAGGCAAGGAGTTGGTCGCCCAAGCGATTCATCAGAATAGCCCGCGAAAAAATAAGCCATTTGTCGCTCTGAACTGCGCAGCTTTGAGCGAGAATATTCTCGAAAGCGAACTCTTTGGGCACGTGCGAGGCGCTTTCACTGACGCTTCGAGTGATCGCGTTGGCAAGTTTGAATATGCCAACACTGGTACGCTCTTTTTAGACGAGGTCGGCGACATGCCGATGGCAACGCAAATCAAACTGCTGCGGGTGCTTGAGTCGGGTGAAATCACTCGCGTTGGCTCAAACACGCCGATCCGTGTGAATGTGCGCATTCTCTCAGCCACGAATCGCAATCTCGAAGACGCAATCGCGGCCGGCACATTTCGCAGTGATCTCTATCATCGATTGAAGGTTGTGACGATCGTGATTCCCAACCTTCATGAAAGGGCAGCGGATCTTCCTCTCTTGATCGAGCACTTTATCCGGCAGTTTGCCAGACGGCACAGCAAGGCGATCAAGGGAATGTCGCTGGCGGCTCGCGTGAGTCTTGCGGCCTACAATTGGCCCGGCAACGTACGGCAGTTGCGCAACGTGATCGAGAGCATGGTCGTTGTGGATTGCGATGAGACGCTCGATACCGACGACCTGCCGCTGGAAATCGATCCCGCGTCGGCATCCGCCATGCTGCCAATTGCTGTCAACGGCGAGGCTGGGGTGGCGGGGCTTGTAGGAAGGCCCCTCGAGGAAGTGGAGCGACTGTTTATCGGAGAAACGCTGAAACTCACCGGCGGCAACCGCGAGCAAGCCGCCGAACTGCTGGGGATTGGGGAACGCACGCTCTATCGCAAGATCAAGGAATTTCAGCTCTCCTAACGCTTTGAGCGGTGGGTGGCGACGCACGCATGGGACGGATCCACAAGCTACCTGTATCGGTCGTCAACCGAATTGCTGCCGGCGAGGTGGTGGAACGCCCCGCCAGTGTCGTGAAGGAACTCTTGGAAAACGCGATCGACGCTGGGCCTACGCGAATCGATGTCGCGATTGAACAGGGTGGTATTGCATTGGTGCGGGTGGTCGATGACGGCGGTGGCATCGATCCCGAAGACCTCTCACTGGCAGTGTCGCAGCACGCCACGAGCAAACTGAGAGTGGCGGAGGATCTCGAACGCATCGATACGCTTGGATTTCGTGGAGAGGCGCTGGCCTCAGTCGGAGAGGTAGCCAGGCTCGTGATTCGTTCTCGCACGCGGATGGCCGACTCCGGAGCATCGATTGAGGTGAATGGCGGCCGAATGGGTGAGGTCGTGCCGGAAGGCTGCAGCATTGGGACCACAGTGGAGGTGCATCAGCTCTTTGGCAATGTGCCTGCTAGGCGGGCCTTTCTGCGCGCCCCCAGTACGGAGTGGTCGCATGCGTCGGAGGCGTTTGTGCGCACCGCACTGGCCCACCCGGCCGTTGCGATGTCGCTCACGCACAACGGACGTCGCCTTCACGACCTACCAGCAGCCGATCGTTGGGCAACGCGGATCGGCGGTCTCTTTGGTATGCCTCTGGCAGAGCGGCTGCTTGAAATCGATGCCACTGACGGTGAGATTGGACTGCACGGGTTCGTGGGGCGGCCCGAGGATGACATGGCTAGCACCCGCCTTCAGCATCTGTTTGTGGGTGGCCGTCCGTTTCGGGATCGCTCGATTTTGCATGCCGTGCAGGAGGCTTACCGCGGCGTGCTGCTGTCGGGGCGGCAGCCGATTGTGTTTCTACGGTTTGAAGTTCCACCAGACATGGTCGACGTGAATGTGCATCCTGCGAAAATAGAGGTACGTTTTCGCGAACCGTCGCGACTCTACAGGCTGGTGCTATCCGCGCTGCGTACAAAATTTTTGGCCAGCGATCTGGGAACGCGACTGGCCCCCCCTGCTCTGCAGATTGCACAAACGTCTCTGCAAAGCAGCCAAGTGATGCCTTTATCGGAAGGGGATGTCGCGGCGTGGTTTGGATCGTCAGCCGCGTCTTCGGGGTGGCAGTCGACCGCTGCTGGCAATCGATCTGCAGGGAGTGCCGATGTGCCGGCATGGGAGCGAGTGGAGCAGGCAGCGTCGGTTGGGCAAGAGATGGCCGTGCAGATGCACGATCGCTACATTGTCGTAGAGAGTGCCCTCGGCATCGAGGTGATTGATCAGCATGCGTTGCACGAACGTGTGCTTTACGAAGGGCTCAAAGATTCGCTCGCCAGAGGCAGTTTGGAAGTGCAGTCGCTGCTCATTCCAGAAACGCTTGATTTGACGCCAGCGGAACTCGAGATTATTACCGCGCACGCCGAAACGCTGGCCCAGGCCGGCATGCGGGTTGAGCCATTCGGTGGTGCAACTGTGATTGTCACATCCAAGCCTGTGCTGGTGGGGAATGCTTCGGCGGCGGATATTGTCCGAGAAGTCATTGGCCGGCTGACTGCATCTGTTGCAGGCTCGGGCATGCTTGTTGATGAGGTGTTGCATGGGTTGGCGTGCCGCGCTGCAATCAAGGCGGGCGACCCGCTTTCACAGGCCGAGGTCGATACGCTGGTGCAGGACAGGCGGAGAGTGCAAGATTCCCACCACTGTCCGCATGGCAGGCCGACATCGTTGACCCTTTCGCGGCAGGATTTGGACCGCCAGTTTTTAAGAACATAAAATAGCCCGGCAGCTCCTGAGGAGAACAGCATGATCTGTGTCAGCATTGGACGAGGCCGGCATCGGCATATGATCGCTGAGCACAAGCATCTTGCCGAGAATGGCATGGTTCTGGTGGAACTGCGGCTGGATTACATTCAGGGGGGTGTCCAATTAAAGCGATTGCTTGCTGATCGTCCGACTCCTGTCATCGTTACATGCCGCCGAGCCATTGACGGTGGACGCTGGGAGCAGTCAGAGGAGTCAAGGTTGCTGCTCCTGCGTGCCGCAATCGTCGAGGGGGCCGACTACATCGATCTGGAGGACGACATCGCAACCAAGGTGCCTCGTTACGGTCGCACAAAAAGGATTATCAGCCACCACGATTTCCATAAAACGCCCTCCGATCTTTCGGCCCTCCACAGAAAACTGTCTGCTATGGATGCCGACATCGTGAAGATTGCCACGATGGCAAATCATCCAACGGACAGCCTCAGAATGCTGGAGTTGGTGCGAGGGAGTAAGGTTCCTACAGTTGGCATCTGCATGGGCGATATTGGCGTACCAACGCGTATTCTGGCTGGGCGTGTCGGAGCCCCTTTCACATACGCCACGTTTCATGGAGACCGCGTGCTGGCCCCTGGACAAATTGGCTGGCGGCAGATGCGCGACGTGTATCGGTACGATTCAATTACGTCAGCCACACAAATCTACGGAGTGGTGGCCGATCCCGTTGCCCATAGCCTGAGTCCAATCGTCCATAATGGAGCGTTGGCCGCTGCCAAAATCGACGCAGTCTATCTACCGTTTCGCGTGCCAGCCGAGCAGATCGACGAATTCCTTTCCGATGCATCCCGCTGGCCGCTGAGTGGCTTGAGCGTGACGATTCCCCACAAGGAAACTATTCTGCGACTGGTGGCACAGCAGGACGATCTCGTGAAAGCCATCGGGGCAGTCAATACCCTTGCCTTTGGGCCCTCGCGCACTGGTGTCGTGAGCAGCATTTCCGGTTTTAATACCGACGCAACTGCCGCTATCGAGAGCCTTGATGCGGCACTTTTAGACCACGGGCAAACCTCTCCGGAAGAGGTTTTAAATGTCAAAACGGCGTTGGTGCTTGGGGCCGGAGGGGCCGCTCGGGCTCTGGCATTTGGGTTGCGCAAGCGAGGCATCGAGGTGACAGTGGCATCCCGCACGCTTGATCGGGGAAAGAAGATTGCGGCCGAGGTTGGGTGCAAGGCTGTGGATTGGCAGGCCCGCTATCGCATGCCGCACGACTGCGTCGTCAACGCGACTCCCGTGGGAATGCACCCCAACGTGGATGAGACACCTTTCGATAAGGAGCATCTCAGGCCGTACATGGTCGTTTTTGATACCGTCTACAATCCAGAGAACACACTTTTGATGAAAGAGGCCAGAGCGATCGGCTGCCGGCTTGTAACAGGGGTCGATATGTTTGTGCGTCAGGCCGCGACTCAGTTTCGGATCTGGCATAATCAAGCGGCCCCCGAAGGGGTGATGCGAGACAGCCTCAAGCGGGCAACGGCGTCGGCCAAAAATCCAGAATGACAGTGACGGCTCCTCAAAACGATTGCTGAGGGTCTACCATCACATTTATGATGCCTATCATTACCCTCATCGGCTACAGATGCACGGGCAAATCGACTGTCGCGGCACTTCTTTCTGAGGCGATGAACTGTCCGTGGTTGGATGCCGATAGCGTGCTCGAAGAGAGGCTTGGCTGTACCATCGCAAGCGTGGTGCGATCGCGAGGCGAAGCATTTTTTCGCGAGGAGGAGTCGGCGGTGCTGGAGACTGTGCTGGCCAGCTTTTCCGGGGTTCTGGCTACGGGTGGAGGCGTTGTGCTGCAGCCGC
>QWQH01000062.1 GCA_003670915.1 Planctomycetota bacterium
GCGGCTGGAGCGGTGCTCTTGCCCAGCAGTCGGCTTGCGGCGATCGTGCGAGAGAGCCTCCCAGGCACCGTGTTTGAGATGTACTCCGACGGGAACGCGACGGTCGTCAAGGCGCCACGCAGTCAGTTTCGCCTGCCGGCAGAAGACGCAATGGAATTTCCAGCCGTGGCGACGTTTCCAGCAGAGCCGTGCTTCGAACTGACGACACCCCTTGTGCGAGAACTCGTGAAGCGAACGGTCTTTGCGACCGACAATGAATCCAGCCGGTTTGCGTTGGGGGGCGTGCTTCTAGAACTCACCGAAAAAAATGTCACAGCCATCGGCACAGACGGCCGGCGACTGGCCATGATGCAGGGCCCCGCGTCCTGCGTGGGTGGCACTCCCGCCGATGCGCAGCCGATCGTGCCGTCTCGGGCGATGCAACTGGTCGAACGCTCTCTCGGGGATGCGGCCTCGCCTGTACATGTGGCGGTACATTCCAGCGAAATTCTCATTCGCTCCGGGGGCACAACGATATCCGCAAGGCTGGTGGAAGGCAGATTCCCGCGATGGCGAGATGTTTTTCCAGATCGGCCAGAAGCGATGCACGTGCATCTGGTAGCCGGGCCTTTTCTGGCGGCCGTCAAGCAGGCTGCCATTGTCACAAGCGAGCAATCAAAGGGGGTCGAATTTTCATTTGAGCCCGGGCAACTGGTGCTCTCGGGGCGTTCATCCGAAAGCGGCGAGAGCCGCATTGAACTCCCCCTCGACCACGCTGGCAACACAGTCAAAATCAAATTAGACCCGCGATTTGTTTCCGACTTCCTGCGAGTGCTCGACGGCTCAACCGCCGTGACGGTGGAATTAACAGACGGCCAGAGCGCATGCGTCTGCCGTACCACCGACGGGTACGGTTACGTGATCATGCCGTTGGCTGCCGAGTAGATCCATGGCCCAGCTTCCCAAACACACTGCCGCTTCTGGGTCCACTGCCAGCGGGCCCACCAAGATTGGCCGACTCATGTCGAGGCTGATGGCCCGCACGGGTTACGATTGCGAACAGGGGTCCAGTGGATTGGCCGGAGCGTGGCAGCAGGCCGCCCCAGAAAACATGCGCGATCTATCGCAGCCTGGGCTTGTGCGTCGGGGCGTTTTGGACGTGTTCGTCAGCCACTCGGCCTTGGTGCAGGAGATGGGTTTTTCAAAACGCCAGATCATCGCAACATTAAACGAACTGGTGCCCGCCGAGGGCATCACAGACATTCGCTGCCGACTCATGGCCGATGCAGGCCGTTGACGTCGCGCCCCGTTCCTTCATCCATACCCTTCAGGACAAGACCAACAGATGTCAGACAGGATAGACACAACAGGTATGCCAGATGGCCCGCAAATACCGGAAGGCCTCCAGCCCGGATACACATCAGAAGACCTCCAGCACCTCTCGGATCGGGAGCATGTGCGGGAGCGTTTTGGCATGTACATCGGCGACAATACAGCCCGCGGCCTGCACCATCTTGTCTACGAAGTCGTCGACAACTCGATCGATGAATGCATGGCTGGCTATGCCAAGCGAGTGAGCGTGACGGTGAATGTGGACGGCAGCGTGACGGTCGAAGACGACGGCCGAGGTATTCCTGTGGAACGGCATGCGCAGCTCTCCGAAGAAATGGACCGCGACATCTCCACGCTCGAGGGAGTGATGACGGTGCTCAAGTTTGGTGGCAAGTTTCAAAAAGGGGCCTACCAGACCTCCGGCGGCCTCCACGGCGTGGGCGTGACGGTCATGAATTTCTTGTCGGAATGGTGCGAGGTAGAGGTTTCTCGCGACGGGCATGTCTGGCAGCAGGAATACCAGCGAGGCGAGCCCACTGGGCCGGTGCGAAAGATCGGCACAACCAGTCGCGCGGGCACCAAGACAACGTTCAAGCCCGACCCGCAGATATTCCCGTCGACGAAGTTTTCGTGGGATGTACTTTCTCGCCGGCTTCAAGAGTTGGCATTTTTGAACTCGGGCGTGCGGATTGGCTTTACCGATGTTGCCAGCGGACAGACGGAAGACTTTTACTACGAGCGAGGGATTCTCGAATTCGTGGAGTGGCTCAACCGATCCAGCGATGCCATTCACGCCGACGTGATTTCGATCAAGGGGGAGAATGAGGGGGTTTCGTGGGATATTGCACTGCAGTACACGGGTGAATACACGGAAAATCTCCACAGCTACGTCAACAACATCTCAACCACCGAAGGCGGCACGCACGTTTCTGGATTTCGCGCGGCCCTCACGCGGAGCCTCAACGCGTACGGCAAGAAGACGGGTCTCTACAAAGACATCGTGCCCACTGGCGAAGACGTGCGAGAAGGTCTCACGGTGGTGGTCAGCGTGCGGGTGCCCCATCCGCAGTTTGAAGGCCAGACGAAAACAAAGCTCGGTAACGGTGAAGTGGAAGGCATTATCAATTCGGCGGTGGGCGACTTTCTCTCGAAGTATCTGGAGGAGAACCCCAAAAGCGCCAAGTCGATCGCGCAGAAGGGCGTGCTGGCTGCCGAGGCACGTGCGGCGGCCCAAAAGGCAAAGGCGCTTTTGCGAGAGCGCAAAGGCGCTCTCTCCGGCCGCAGCCTCCCCGGCAAGCTGCGCGACTGCACGAGCAATATCATGGAGAATTGCGAACTTTATCTCGTGGAGGGCGATTCGGCTGGCGGCTCTGCCGAAGGAGGTCGGCACAGGGAATACCAGGCGATCTTGCCGCTGCGAGGCAAGATCATCAATGCGTACAAGAGTCGCGAAGATAAAGTGCTTGCCAACGAAGAGGTGCGGAGCGTGATCTCGGCCATCGGTGCAGGGATTGGCGACGAGGCCGACTTCAACAAACGGCGATACGGCAAGGTTGTGATCATGACCGACGCAGACGTCGACGGAAGCCACATCCGCACGCTCTTGCTGACATTCTTTTATCGCCAGATGTACCAACTCGTGGCCGCCGGGCACGTCTACGTCGCCCAGCCGCCGCTTTTTCGGGTGCGATCAAAGAAAAATGTCTACTACGTGCAGACAGAAGATGAAATGAAGACGCAGCTTCTGGACCAAGGGTTGGGCGAGGGCGTTTTTTTCCCAGGGGATGGCCGGGAGATATCGGGCGAGGCGATGCAAAAGCTCTGCCGGACGCTCTCCGGGTTGGAAGACGCGCTGGTGGCTCTGGAGCGGCGGGGAGTGAGTCTCCGCGACCACGCTGCCCGGAGGGATCCCGCAACCGGCAAGCTGCCGATGTACCACGTCTATTACGGCACCGACGAGCGATGGTTTACCAGCCGCGACGATCTCGAGGCCTTCGTCAAGACCAAAGAAAAGGCCTCCGGTGGTGAATTGGCAGTGGGGCGTGCTGAAGGCGGCCACACTGCAGCAGGTGGCGGCGAGGGCGATACCGGCGATCAGCTTGTGATTGTGGATCTCCACGAAGTGCGGAGCATCAACTCGGGCTTAGCAGAACTGTCGTTGGCAGGGTTCGGTATCGAATCCCTTCTGCCAGAAGATCGCACGGGTACCGAAGAGCCCCGCTACACGCTGCGTCGCGGCGATAACTCCATCGGCCTCGAGGATCTGCGGAGTCTGCTGTCGGCCGTGCGGCGGGCGGGGGAAAAGGGTCTCTCGATCACCCGGTTCAAGGGGCTCGGAGAAATGAATGCCGAGGAACTGCGAGACACAACGCTGGATCCCGCCAATCGCACGTTGTTGCGTGTGACGATGACCGATGCGGCGGCCGCTGATGATCTGTTTCGCGTACTGATGGGAGAAAAAGTCGAGCCGCGTCGGGAGTTTATCGAGCGACATGCCCTCGACGTAAAAAACCTCGACGTCTAACGCATTGCTTATGAAACCTTTGGTGCTGGCGTACTGGATTGCCATCGGCGATTTTTCTTCCACGGGATTGTTTTTTTCCTTGCGTTCAAGCCTCGCGTGATCGTGCCATGCTTCTGTTGCCCCGGCTTTCGTTTGGCGTCGGCGATCGCTTTGCCCACCAAGCTCGCTCGCAACTCGCGGCCTTTGAAAGCCTGGCTGCCGACGGCGTTGTGGTGGCTCCTGTGTGGAATAAATCCAACCGTGAACACTCCTTCATTGGGAGCGAGCCCTTGAGCGTGCGGGTGGCGGCGGCCGAGGCCGTGGCTGCTGCGCGATGGCCGCACCCGTGGTTTGTGGATGCCGATCACATTCGGTTCGACACGGTCGAGAGGTTTCTGCCGGTCAGCGATTTTTTCACAATCGATGTGGCCGACAGCATTGGCCGGCCGGCCGCCGCTGCGGATGTGGCGGCGTTTGTGGGGCGGCATCCCGAGTTGGCGTTGGGCGTTTCGATTCCGGGCGTTGCGTCTACGATGCATCTCTCGCCAGAGGGCCTTGAGTCTATTGCGGCCACATATCTGCTGGCCTGCCAGGAGGCCGGTAAGCTCTACCGATTCATTGCCGGCCGTCGCGGGTCTGCTGGGTGTGTCATTGAAGTCAGCATGGACGAAACCGATCAGCCACAGACCCCGCCCGAGTTGCTCGTGATTCTGGCGATGCTGGCCGACGAACGGATCCCACTTCAGACAATTGCTCCGAAGTTCACTGGTCGATTCAACAAGGGAGTCGATTACGTCGGTGATCTGGCGACGTTTGAGCGAGAGTTTGCGGATGACATTGCTGTGCTGGCCTTTGCCGTAGAGCACTACGGCCTACCAGAAACCCTCAAGCTTTCGGTGCACAGCGGCAGCGATAAGTTTTCGCTCTACCCGTTGATTCGTCGGGTGCTTTCGGCCACGGGCGCAGGCGTGCACATCAAGACGGCTGGTACAACGTGGCTGGAGGAGTTGATCGGCTTGGCAGAGGCCGGTGGCGACGGGCTTCTGTTGGCACAAGAGATTTATGCGTATGCCCTTGGCCACATCGATGAGTTATGCGCTCCGTATGCTTCTGTCATCGACATCGACCCTGCGCAGTTGCCATCGACGGCAGAAGCAGTTGGGTGGAGCGGACGCCGGTTTGCTGCGGCGATTCGGCATGTGCCGACACACGCGGATTTCAATCCGCACATGCGACAGTTATTGCACGTGTCCTTTAAGGTGGCGGCCCAGCAAGGCAGTCGCTACACCGACCTGCTCAAGGCCCATCCAGATATTGTGGGGAGACACGTCACCGACAACATCCTGAATCGCCACCTCCTCCCCCTCTTTAAAAAAACGGTGGCAGCCACCACAAATGGGTAAGATTAGGCAAGGCTTAGCGGTATGAAGTCGGCTGTCACAATCTGTTTGGTTCCCGAGGCAAAGCAGGGGCCGTTTGTCTTTCACGAGGGGCTTGAGGGTGGCTGTCTGGCTGCGGCCGAACTGGGCTTTGATGGTGTCGAGGTCTTTCCGGAAAGCGCTGAGGCGTTTCCAACTGAGGCAGTTGACCGATTGCTCGCAGGCTGTTCTCTCTCGCTGGCGGCTGTTGGCACAGGCTCTGGCTGGATCAAGCACAAACTCCATTTGTGCCATGCCGATCCGGCCGTTCGGCAGCGGGCCCGCGACTTCATTGCAAAATTGATCGATGTGGCAGGCGAACGGGGGTCACCTGTGATTGTCGGATCCATGCAGGGCACACGTGCAGGGAATGTGTCGCGCGACATGGCTCTCGACTGGCTGGCCGAATCGCTGGCTCTGCTCGGCAATCGAGCCTGCCGGCACGGTCAAGTAATTTTGTACGAACCGCTCAACCGCTACGAGACGAATCTCTTCAACCAGCAGGCCGCCGCTGCTGCTTTTTGTGACGTTCGCGGCCTGGATCATGTCCGGTTGCTGTGCGATCTTTTTCACATGAACATCGAGGAGGCACACATGTCGCAGGCTCTGGTGGCAGTCGGCAGCCGGATTGGCCACGTTCACTGGGCCGACTCGAATCGATGCGCAGTTGGTCTGGGGCATACTGACACCCGGCCGGTTATTGCCGCGCTTCGCTCAATCGGGTACGAAGGCTTTTTGTCGGCAGAAGTGTTTCC
>QWQH01000010.1 GCA_003670915.1 Planctomycetota bacterium
GCTGGTTGGAACAGGTAGCCTTCTTTCCGGCTGCTTGCTCTGGCACCTGAAAACGTGCTCGACAACGCGGACAATAGACGATCATAGACCCCTCGCTAGATGTGCAAAAGGTAAGAAAATACCACCGGTAGTGGTAACCTGCCTCTAACTAGGATAGCCCTGTCAACGGCTCTTCCGCAAGCGTTGGACGAACGCAGAGACCATTCACGGCACGTCGGGCAGTGCCGCGCTTTTGAAACTCCCCTGAAACTGCCGCTCGGCGAGCAGATGCGTAGCCCTTCTCCGAATCCGGCTTGCGGTCGGCGGATCACGGCGGCCCTCAGAGCGAGTGAATGTCGATCGCGGGCAGTAAAGTCGGACGACGCTCGAATCGTGTCGCGGTCGTCATGCACCTGCCCGAGACAACGAAGCCCAGTACGACGAATAGGCTCGCTTTCGGCTATCCCCGTGGCGAAGGGGGTCAACCCTTATGTTGTGACGTTGAGCTATTGGGACTCTTGTGGGAACCTTTGCCATGCCTGCAGAACCGTGGTAGCAGCGAAAAAAGCCCGCCAGAAAGAGGTCGCTGAACATGAAAAGGTAGTAGCGGAGAACACCAGGCTCAAAGCCGACAAAATTGCAGCCGAGAAAGCCGCAGCCGAGCTGGCCGCGAAGCAAGCATCTGCCGACAAAGCTGCTGTCGACAAAGCTGCTGCGGCTAGTGCGCCAACGAACACTCTTGGAATGGAGTTTGTAAAAATCTCAAAGGGTGACTTTCAAATGGGGAGCCCTGCCAGTGAGGCTGGCCGCGATTCCGATGAGACTCAGGTGGCAGTTAGCTTTTCGGAGGATTTTGAGCTGGGCAAGACGGAAGTGACGCAGGGGCAGTTTAAGAAGGTGATGGGCACGTTGCCGTGGGTGGGGAAAAAGCAGGGTTCAGATTGGTGAGGACAACGCTGCATCGTATGTGGATTGGAACGATGCAACGGCGTTTTGTCAAAAGCTGACAGGCTTAGAACGTAAGGCTGGAAAGCTAAAAGCGAGTCGTATCGCCTGCCGACAGAAGCCCTGTGGGAGTACGCGTGCCGTGCCGGCACACAGACGACGTGGTCTTTTGGGAATGATGAATCGCAGTTGGGTACCTACGGTTGGTGTATAGGCAACGCAAAGAACGTTGGGCAGGGATATGCGCACAAGGTTGGCTTGAAGAAGCCCAATCCCGCAGAGTTATTCGACATGCACGGCAACGTGTGGGAGTGGTGCTCGGATTGGCATGGCACTGGGCTTTCGGGCGGCACCGATCCGGCTGGCCCCGGTGGGGGCTCCCAGCGCGTGGTTCGCGGCGGCTGCTGGTGGGACTACCCAGTCGGCTGCAAGTCGGCGAACCGCATCAACGTCGACCCGTCGTCCCGCAGCAGCCTCCTGGGCTTCCGTGTGGCCCGCAGTCAGTCGGCACAGTAACAGTCCCGTAACAGTAAGACAGTAGCGAAGGCACGGAGGCGAAGGCGGATGCCGGAGCCGGACGTTGCCGCAGCGAGGGGGCCGCTGCGGCCAGACTGTCCACGACACGGTTGTGTGTGTGGGTGTTTGCGGGCTGTTTTCCGATAGCTGCGACTGAGCGGCGAGCATTCCCTTTGCAGGCGGTCACGGATTGGATGGGCAATACGCCGAAAGTAGCCCTGCGACATTATTTGATGACCACAGACACGCATTTTGATGCGGCAGTGCGGGGGGATGAAAAAGCGCTGCAGAATGCGCTGCAGCAGTCGCACGCAATGGGAGGCGTAGAGTCGCGACCACACGACCCCATAAAAAAAGAAGCCCCTGTTTTGCAGGGGCTTGCGGGTAGTTGCGTTTTGGCGCAACCCCCCCGAATGGCGGGGACAGGATTCGAACCTGTGACCTCGAGGTTATGAGCCTCGCGAGCTACCGGGCTGCTCCACCCCGCGATAATTGGGTGAAGACTTAGCATAATTGACGCAGATACAAAAAAAAGGGGATGGGGCTTGTGTGCCGAATAAGCCATTGCCCGCCAGCGTATTTGTCGAAAATAACTGGATAGATCAACATTGACTGGTCAAATGCTCGTTGGACACGGATGCCGAATCAGATCGACTGCTCCCACTCAACCATCTCACAATAATCGATGATGACTGAAGGCCCCCAACCGTCGCCCAGCTGGCCCGAGCTTAAAGACCGAGCGTCAAAAAAATCCGCTCTTGTCGGAGGGCTTCCGTGGGCATCAGCCGCTGGCGATGCCCCTCCACCCTTGGTGACAACCCAGCCTATCAAGACGTTGCTGACGGCTACGCTATCGATTGACTCAACGGAGCAGAATATTTTTTCTCTGCCGGCACTGCGGGCCCGGATGGCTGTATTATTTCGAAAAAGTCCAGCGTGGACGGTAAGCCTTTCAGTGCACATCTTTCTACTGTTTGTTCTTGCGCTTGCCATTGTGCCAATACAAAAACCTGAGCATCTACGGCTCGACATGTCTTTTTCGCTCCATCCTGGCGAGCAATCGCTTGAAGAAGAGGGGCTGCAAATCACTCCCACACTGGAAGAGGTAAGCCGGACAGAAATCGTTGAAACCGAACTACCCGTGGTTGAGGAGCCGATTGCCGCACCGCCCACCATTCCAGTTGTCAGCGAGAGTGGTACTGCGGCTACACCCGCGCCGGCGATTGCCATCGGTTCGGCATTAAATGGACGTGAGCCAGGTCAAAAAAAGTCTTTGCTCGGGACGTTTGGTGGTGGTGATGCAACCGAATCCGCAGTGGGAATGGCGCTTGATTGGCTTACAACACAGCAGCGAAAGGACGGGCTCTGGAGTCTCATTGGCCCCTACGCCGACGGTGGATCGCAAGAGAATCGCCTGGCAGCAACGGCCATGGCGTTGCTGGCGTTCCAAGGGGCCGGCAACACCATGACCACCGGACCACATCGCGTTAGTGTGGCCAATGCGTGGCGTGGACTCCTGACGAAGCAAACCCCAGAGGGAAATTTTGATGCGGGCAAAATCCCGTCGCACCACTCTCTTTACTCGCACGCCCAAGTGACAATCGCGTTGTGCGAAATATACGGCATGACAAAAGATGAATCTTTTGCTCAACCGGCGGCACAGGCGTTGGCATTTGCAATTGCTGCGCAAGGGCCCAACGGTGCGTGGCGGTATGAACCCGGCAAGGACGGAGACATGTCTGTGACGGGCTGGTTTTTAATGGCGCTTAAGAGCGCACAGATGGCCGGCATAGCTGTCCCTCAAGCCTCGTTCGACGGCATCAGTCGATTTCTCGACACGGTTGCCAATGATAATGGGACTCGCTACGGCTACCGCCGTGACAATGCCCAGAGACCAGCCGGCCCCATCACCGCTGCCATTTCCGCAGAGGGACTGCTCTGCCGACAGTATCTGGGATGGACTCAAGATGATCCGCGTCTAGCGGCCGGCATTGAACTACTGATCGCTGAAAAACCGTTCGACTACGAAAATGATAAAGACGTTTATGCGTGGTACTACATCACGCAAGTGACTCACAACCTTCAGGGCGATGCTTGGACTCGTTGGAACGAGCGACTGCGCGACGTGCTGCCCCGCACTCAGATTTTGAAGGGACGCGAGAAGGGCAGTTGGGATTCTTCTCTCGACAAGTGGGGGCATCACGGCGGCAGGCTGTTTGTCACGTGCATGTGCACTTTTATGCTGGAGTCGTACTATCGACACCTGCCAGTTTATGCCAATTCGCAGCTTGGCAATTGACACCCCGTTGCACCCGGAGGCGGTGTTCCTTCCCATTGGCGCAGCGCTTCGTAGGCAACAATCGCTGCGCAGTTGGAGAGATTTAGGCTACGCACCTGCGGTCGGGATGGGATTGTTAGTGCCTGTTTGGTATGGCTCAAGAGGAGATCTTTCGGCAAGCCATGTGATTCGCTGCCAAAGACGAGCACGTCTCCACGCCTGTAAGCGGCACTCGTGTAGGGGCGGGTAGCGTGTGTTGAAAAAAACCAATCCGGGTCGCGACCGAGCCGCGCAAGCAGTTGCTCCCATGAATCAACAACCTCCCATTCCAGTTCATCCCAGTAATCCAAGCCAGCACGCCTGAGATAATAGTCGTCAAGCTTGAAGCCGAGTGGTCGCACCAGCCACATCTTCGCGCCAATCGCTACACACGTGCGACCAATGTTACCGGTGTTGGGTGGAATTTCGGGTTCGTAAAGGACGATATGCAGAACAGGGTCGTATCTCATGGGCTGTATCGCCAGCAGTGGCGGGCTCTGCTATCGTTTGGGGGTAGAGGAATTGACAACCCTTCTGAGTGTGGCGAGAGGAGAAACCTTGGTCGAGATTAAGCGAAATTCAACGCGTGCGGTACAGATCGGCGCGATCACCATTGGGTTTGGGCACCCCATTGCCACCCAAAGCATGACGGCCACACACACGCAAGATATTGTGGCTACGCTCGAACAGGTAAATGCCCTGCATCAAGCTGGAGCGGGCATCGTGCGCATCGCAGTCGATAGCAAAAAGGATGCTGCTGCACTTCAAGCCATCCGGGCTGGCACTGCAGCCAATCTCGCGATCGATCTGCAGGAAAACTACCGACTGGCTGTTGAGGTTGCGCCATTCGTCGATAAACTCCGCTACAATCCGGGTCACCTTTATCACCATGAGCCGACGAAGCCGTGGCAGGATAAAGTTAAATTCATCGCCGAGGTGGCGGCTAGCAATGAGTGTGCGCTGCGCGTTGGCGTAAATTGTGGCAGCGTCGATCCAGCAAAGAAAGCAAAATTTTCTGCGGATGATTCTGTTGGTCCGATGCTGGCGAGTGCATTCGAACACTGCGAACTGCTCGATACCATCGGTTTTACTCGATACTGTGTCTCGCTAAAAGATTCCGATCCAATCAAGGTCATTGACGTAAACAAACGGTTTGCCCAATCCCGTCCCGATGTACCGTTGCATCTTGGCGTCACCGAGGCGGGTATGCCGCCTGACGGCATTATCAAAACACGAATAGCCTTTGAACAACTGATCAGTCGCGGCATCGGCGACACCGTGCGGGTGTCGCTTACAGTGCCCAATTCACGAAAGCCCGAGGAGATCGCTGCAGCTGGAGCGATCTTGGCCGACATCGCCGCTGGCCGCGTGCGCAGCGTCGTAGACTACGGCCTAGCATCGCTCAACATCATTAGTTGTCCGAGCTGTTCTCGCGTTGAAAATGAAGCCTTTATTGACCTTGCGAGTCAGGTCAAGCAAATGACTTCGTACGCCAGTCAGCACAAGATCACGATCGCCGTGATGGGCTGCCGTGTGAACGGTCCTGGCGAAACAGACGACGCTGATCTTGGCCTCTGGTGCGGCCCAACGCACGTGAATCTCAAGCGGCGTTCCCGAGAACTAGGGGCCTTTTCCTACGACGCTATTTTGCCAAAGTTGCGGGAGGAGCTTGATCGGATTATCCTCGAACGAGCCTAAAATGAACCTCCTTCCAATCGTTGATCCATCTGTTGTGCCGGTGTACGAGTCGCTGCCCCTGCAAGCGTCTGCGCGCTGCCGTGGCACATTTGCAATGGTCAGTCTCGGCTGCCCTAAAAATCTTGTCGATAGCGAACGCATGCTCGGACTCCTGCGAGATGACGGTTGGCAGCTGGTGCGCGAGCCGCAAGGGGCGGATTTAGTGGTCATCAACACCTGCGCTTTTATCGATGCTTCGAGGCAGGAGTCCTATGGTGTGGTGCGAGAAATGCTCGCATTGAAGAAGGCTGGCGGCACGCGTGGTGTGATCGTGTCGGGTTGCCTTGCCGAGCGGCAGAAAGAAAAGCTTTTTGATGAAATGCCTGGCATTGACTCGGTGATCGGCGTTTTTTCCCGGGATGAAATTACCCGCGCGGCGGAGAGATTAATTGGAGGACTTGGAGAGCAGAGAAGTATCTTTCGGCCAGCACCAGCGA
>QWQH01000074.1 GCA_003670915.1 Planctomycetota bacterium
CATCGACTGGATTGTGACGTGGGCTGCCGGCCTGCCCGGGGCTTACGCGTGGGTTTCGGGGCCGCCGGGATGGTGGGTGGCCGGTTGGTATGTGCTCATCGCGATAACGCTCTTGGCACTGCCAAGCCAACGGCTCAAGCATATTGCTACGTGGTGTGCGGTAGCCGGCGTATGGATTGGAGTTGGGCTTCTGGGCGTGGCAGCAACTGCAATTCTTTTTCCGAGGCCGCCGGCGCTTGAGGCGGTGGTGGCTGCCATGGGTCACGGCTGTGGGATCGTTGTGCGCAGCCCCACCAATCGCGTGTTGGTCTACGATGCGGGACGCTTAGGCGCGCCTGCCGCCGCTCGCCGTGCGATGTCGGCTGTGCTGTGGAGCGGGGGCATCAATCACATTGACAGGCTTGTTCTTTCACACGCCGACACGGATCACTTCAACGCTGTACCCGAATTACTCGAGCGTTTTTCTGTGGGAGAGCTTGTGGTGTCGCAAGCCTTTCTGGACAGCCGCTCGCTGGCTGTGGGTGACGTGCTCGGCCGCGTGCATATGCTGCGCATCCCAATTCGCACCGTCCATGCCGGCGACTCAATCCCGTTTGATGCTCTCTGCCGGGTGCGTGTGTTGCACCCTGCGACAGACCAGCCTGGCAGCTGCGAACGAGCCTGCGGGAGTAGCCCTTCGGGCAGCGATCGTTCGGCGAGCGATAATCAAACGAGCCTTGTGCTGGCGATCGAGTCGGCGGGGCGCAGGCTGCTCCTTACTGGGGACCTCGAAGGAAACGCTATGGCTGAGTTTGTGGCCGCTGATCCCGATACGTGCGATGCTCTTATCGCGCCCCATCACGGCAGCCGTACCAGCCTGCCGCCGGATCTTGCCAGGGCCACGGCTCCCGATTGGGTTTTTGTAAGCGGCGTTGGGGGATCCAGTTGGAGCCAGGTGCGGCGAGCCTACGAAGAGGCCCGGGCAGACAGGCATCCCATCACCGTGATTCAGACCGGCGGCGAAGGCGCTATCGCAATGCGTTTGACGGCTGAAGCAACCACGGTCTGGCAGTTCACGGCACAGGCTCGCTCGTCCAACCGCATCGATCCATTGTTGGGCCGCGGCTGGCGGCCTATCAGGCAACTCGGCATTAGGCCTGACTGGCCGGCCTCACCGCCGCTGCCCGGTCGGCAGTCTCCCGTGTATACCGCCACGCAGCCCCTCCAAGCAGCAGAAAATTTGCGACTAAGAACAGAAAAAATTCTGTCTGCCCACCCTGTCCAAAGCCATAAGAATGCAGGCCAGCCCCCAGCAGGAAGTTGACGCCATACCACGACATGCCGATGACCGCCGCGCCCAACACGCTGCCTGCGGCCAGACCAAAGTTGCCGATCCAGCCAGCATAGCGGCCGTGCAAAATCACAAGATAGGCCAAGAGCGACACCAGAGCCCACACCTCCTTGGGATCCCAGCCCCAGAAGCGGCCCCACGATACGTCTGCCCACAGGCCTCCCAGGATCGTGCCTGCAGCCAGCAGGAGCACGGCCACCTGCATTGACTTGTAGATAAAGCCAGCAAGCGAGGCGCAGGCTTCCGGCGGCCCCTTGCCCCGGCCACTCCCAGGGGCGGACGGCCGGTAGCTCCCCAAGAGATAATAGCCTAGCGACAAACAACCAAGCCCCCACGCCAGCGCACCTGCGGCGTAGCTCGAGACGATCGTGAGCACGTGAATCGTGAGCCAGAAGTTGTCTCGCAGCACAGGCTGTAGCGGGCTGAACTGTTTGCCTGGGATGGGAAAAAACCAAGCAATGAATGTACCTGCAAACGCAACCGCCGTAACGACCAGCCCAAACGACTGTCGGGCATACACATCCGGTAGCACGGTGCGCAGGAAGCCACCAGCCAACGATCTTGGTACCGTGATGATAGACACCATTGCAGTGAGTGCCACGCGAGGCAGATACCAGACCGCTGGTGCCAGCATACTGATGCCGACGATCCAGACGACGAGGTTGTTGAGATTTGGAATCGAACGATCGATGTCGGCCTGCGGTAGCAGATTGATAATCGTGCGGCCTCCAGCGGCATACGGGGCCATCGCCAGCACCCAGAGCACAAGCCCTGATCCGGCCATTCGCGGCCCAAGCAGCAGCCAGTTGAGAAGGTTCCACATGCTTTCCCCCTTCGCACGAGGTTGAAAGGGATCCGATGGGGCCGCCTCTCGGGCCATTCGCGGACTCAGCAGCGGCGGCATGGCAGTCAACCGCCATGCATCGTGCACGCCCCGCCCGCAGGCTGGGGCCAAGAGAAAAAAGAGTCCTAGGAGCGAGAGAAAAAACGGCACGTAGATCACCGTTTCGTACATGTTGGTGACAGGTGCCCAGCCGGTGATGGCGATCCGGGAGGCGAAGGCCGTGGCCGTCCAAACCAACTCACAGATCAACAGCGACGTTCCCAGCCAGAACATCGGTCCACGGGCGCGCCCAAATGCCAAGGCAAAGGCACCCATGGCCAGAAAACTGAGCACCCACGAGAGCCTGAACGGATCGTTCTGGTTGTAGGCCACCTCGCTGTGCGTGCGGCCGACTGCGGGGTATGCCGTGTACCGCAACAGATCGGCATCCACGCGTTGCACGGGAAGCTTCCTCCGCAGTGGCTCGACCGATTCGCCGAGTGAACGCAGTGAAGCGGCCACCTGATTCGAAGCAGTCTGGGCATCACCCAGACGTACCTTGCCTGTTTGTTTATCGAGAACCGATTTTGAGAGCGAGGCAAATGCCTCTCGTACCGCTTGTACACGCTGGGACGGATAGCCTGCCAACAATGATTCTGGCGCATCCAGCACCGTCGAAAGCGCCAGCCACGGCGGCATATCTTCCTCGGCATTCCGCTCCGCTTCCAGCGACTGGCCGTGCAAGGCCGGCACGACGAGCAGGCCCCCACCGTTGTCATAGAGCGACTCCCCCAGCACGGTCAACCGATCGCCGAGTCGCCGCAGGCTGCGTTGCATCGATGTGAAGTCTGCCGGATTGGTCGTCGGGGGGTATTCCATTGACCCCTCAATACGACTGAAAACCTTCCGTATGTTCTGGATTCGCAACAGGGCATCCGCCGTTTGGAAACGGGTGGACTGTCCGATCGATTCGGCGAGCGATACGAGGCCCGCATCCATTTCTTGGATGGTTTCAACGGCTGTCATATCGGCAGATTCGTCCGTCGTTGCGGCCTGGCTGGCTGTTAAGAGTTGCGTCCGTATCGGCTTCCACGCCGTGGCGAGATCTTCAAAACCCTGGACAAAGCGGGAGCGACCGATGCCATCGTGAGAGGCTCGAAACGTCAACTGCCTCCACGCCACATACGCCTGCCAGAGTTGATCCACCTTGGCATCGACGCCCTCGAGTCGAATCTGCTCACCAGCCACGCGAGCGGTTCGCCGGCGTTCGTCGATGTCGATCAATCGCTGTCGCAGGGGTTGGCTGTCGGCCACATCGGCTGGCGACGCATGTTTGAGTCGCCGCGTGTTGCCGGCCTCAGTCTCAAACACAGGCAGTTCCAGAATGGCACGCAGTTCCTCGTGCTCGGCGATCAGAAAAGGCACGTCCTCCCAAGCGTCTGGTTGCACCAGCCAGTCGAGCACGAGTTCGTCAGCCTGCCACCGCACAAAGCCACCGTTCGGGGCTGTGGCCAGTTGCGGGCTGACAGCGTGGCAGATTGTTTCAACGTGTCGTCTTGCAAATGTGTCCAGCGGCATGACGCGGCCGTCTTCCAGCGTTGGGATTTCCCGCCATGCGTCGAGGGCCTCGGTGAGTCCGGGTGAGGGCATCTGGTCAGCCCCGGCAATCGGCCGTCCACCTGAAAGGTTGAGCCAGATCAGGCAAAGGCAGGTCGCGCTGCGCACCGTGGCAAGCATTTTCCATACCCCAAAAAAAGTGCGGTCGTTTCGGATGGAGTCGATCATTGAGACGGGCCTCGTGAGGGGGCTTCCTTGCGCGGGCCGAAAAAATACGCCCGCATGTAAAACATTGTGAAAATACCAGCAACGATCAGACCGCTCCCAGCATATTTGATGCCTCTCCCAGGATCATAGTTGACAGTCAGTACCGAGGCTTCGAGTGTGTCGGGCCGCACCTTCAGATTTTTTGTAAACCGCTCGAAAAGCTCATCGCCAGGCAGCCATGGTCCCATAAAGCTCTCTTGAAAAAGCCGGTATGAGCGGCCCGTCGCCGGATCAGAAAAATCTACCGGCGCGTTCATCGTGATCGTTACAGGGGCCCGGACTAACGGCTTGCCCTGTCGCGAGAGAAACTCCACAACGCTCGAGAAGTGCGAGGCCTGACTGGTGCCCGGGTCCAGTCGCCGCTCAAAGTTATCGAGCTTGACATCAAAGCCGATGTCAATGGCGTCGGGCACGAAGTTGATCGTAACGCTGCGAGAGGATCCCTCGACAGAACGCTCTTCAGCCGGCCCTGGCACTTCCTCAATGGGCTGAATCGGCAAGCCGGCCAGCCAGAAACTTTCTGAACGGCCGTCGATCGTGAGCCGCACATTGGCGGCGCGGCGTTTTGCTGAGGGCACCTTGTCTTTGTCAAATGGACGTGGCAGCGTGGCCACTTCAATCTTGTCTGCGGGTAAAAATCGATCGACTCGCATCTCGAGTTGCGCCCGAGGCATCGCAAAGGCCGGCACTGGTGAGCCATCGGTTGGCAGCGAGCCACTGGTGACTGCGGGTGCCTGCCAGCGGCGGTAGAGCAGAGAGTGGCCGGGCCCATGCACCAGGCCCCCCCCACGGCCCTGCGAGGAATCATTCCATGAACCCTTGGCCTGGACGATGTCGATCCGGCTTTTTCCCTTGCCTTGCATGCGATCGGAAGCGTCGGCGACTTCGCGGTCGATCCAGAGCGTGCCGTAGACTCCGGCCCGAGGTGCGTGAATCGTCACCTCTGGGAGATCGGCCAGTACCACCATTTCCTCGTCGCGGCCTTGGGGCCCGCGGCGCACCCGCACGCGCACGGCCGAGAGCTTCGGTTCAAATTCAGTCACTTCAACGAACACAGTGTTGGCCTCATCCCTCCGGCTAGCATCGCCTGAGTTGAGCGCAAACCGCTCCTTGCCTACCACGGCGTCCAGAAGCAATCGGTGTGGCATGCCATCGGCCACGAGCACGAGTTGCCCCTGCTTGCCATAGCCGATCTCAGGATCGGGGGTGCCTGCCAGAAAAGCTTCGGACTCCGCGAGTGAGTCTACTTTCCAGAAAACGACGGTGCCGCCGCCGACGCTGGCGCGGTGACGCATCTGTGTGGCTCGAAGTGGATCGGGTTGCCACGCCAGCTCCACTGGCATCCACATGCCGCGTGTCTGCGATTCCGCGGGCATTCCGGGCGCGGCGAATGTGTCGCTGCCGATGCGTAGGCTCACGCTCGGAGCCAACGCAGCCGTTGAATCCGCGTAGAAGTCGAGCACTTCCAGACGGATGCCATCGGTGTCGTAGAGCACTCCCACATCCCGCGGTGCCAATCCCCACGGCAGCCAGCTGCGTTGCCTGCCGTATTCGCTCCAGTTGAATGGGCCTGAGCGAAACGTAACTGGCAGAATCTCCTCCGAGCCTGACCGGCTGCCTGGGGATCGCACGCGGAGCACAAAGTGATAGGAGTCTTCGTAGGCCTTGCTCCCCTGTTCGCCTTCCAGCAGCGGGAGTTGAGCATCGATTCCACCTCGCTGCGACAACAGGCATCCTGCCAGCAACACAAGCAGGCCGATGTGCGTGATCACAAAGCCCGTCTGATTTTTTTTCCACGGGTAGCGAATGGCCGCCGCGCAAAAAATGCTCACAGCCAACAGGCTCCCGAGCAGCGTAAACCACCACGTGTTCCAGATGCCAAATTTTACGGCCTCAGTGCCGTAGCCGCTCTCCACAAACGTGCC
>QWQH01000046.1 GCA_003670915.1 Planctomycetota bacterium
CGCGTGCCGGCAAGGCAGTGCCTTCACGGGGCGAGGCTTCCTCTGCGTGCCGGGACTCGCAATCGGCTACCGCCTGCCACACCACACGGGCCGTTTTTCCGCACACCTCGCGAGCTGCCGCTTCCAAGTCTTTCTGAAACGTCTTCCGCAGAACGCCGTGCGAAAACCCGCTACCAATCGTGAGGGTGACGCACGGCGCCATTGTGCTGCCTGGGTTGTGCTGGACAACAGCGACGTGAACTGCGTCGCCAAACCAGACGGCATACCGCTCGGCACCGATGCGGCTGCTCAATGCAGCACACACGCGACGAGACAACTCGTCGTTTTCGACACCGACAACAGCCGAATGTTCGGTCGTGTTGCTCGCCATGGTTCGTCCCTGCACCATGCACCCGCTCGTTTCCGTGAGGTTAACCGCATCCATCCGTGACAACTCTTCCCGCCGTGTTTGAGGCGCGAGTATAGGGATGCCAGCAGTGCTGTCAAACGATGCTTGTAGAGCGTGGACGAGAGTGCCATCTTGCGCTGCGAGTGAGTCGGAAAATGGTTCCACAACAATTGCATGCCATACACGTGCGGCACAAAAACACCGCTGAACACGCAAAAAAACTGAGAAAATACCCGAAAAAAAGTTTTTCCACGGGGCGCGCAGAAAAAAGCTCAAATGCCTATACTCTGAGCCACGTCATCGCGGCGTCACGCACGCTGTTGCTGGCTGCATGCTATGGTTTTGTGTTTGTGCGCACCGCTTTTTTGAGAGCCTGCCCTTATGTTCCAGCGACGCTTTCGGTACGCCATGCTCATCGCCGCAATGCTGACGGCCGCCTCAGATTGCTGGAACAAAACGTACTCCACCGCCGTGGCCGGTGCCGAAGATGACACTGCGCCCGCCGAGACGGCGCTGCCATTGCCCGCGTTTCAGCCGGGTGAGATCTCGATCGGTGTACCTCTCCAGCTTCCAGCGGCTTCTGATCTGCAATCTGTAGACAGTGGTCTGGCAAGAAGTGCCCCACAGAAGCCTCCTGCTGTGCCTGCTGCCAGTTCCGCTCCCGCTGTTCGAAGCGGGGCTCCTTCCGGAGCCAGCGGGTGGCTCGGTATGTCTGTGGACGACTCGATCACGACCGGCCGGCTGGTGATCGTGGAAGTTGCAAAGGACAGCCCGGCTTTGCGAGCGGGCATCAAGCCACAGGATTTTCTACTGGCGATTGATGGCACAGCCCTGCAGACTGCGGATCAACTCGCTGCGGCTTTGGCTGCGATTATGCCTGGCAACGAGGTCAAAGTGGCTGTGGGAAGAGCCGATCGCATCGACGAGTATGCGATGACGGCGACCGCACGGCCGTCCCGGGAAGTTGCACGCGAGTGGCAGGCGGCAGCAGGAGTGCGTCCGGCCAGTCCAGATGTCGCTCAACCGAATGTGCCAGCCGTCTCGCAGCCAGCCGCATCTTTTGAACAGAATCGACTCCCACCTCAAACAAGTGCTCCAAAGAACGTGCCCACTGCGGCGCCCGCCGCCCCATCCCTTCTGACTTCCAGTATCCCGCCAAGCGGAAGTATCCCGAAGGGACGCACGGCCTTGGGGGTGCGCACGCTGCCAATCGATACGATCGTGCAGGCTCGGTTTCACCTTTCTGAGCCGGCTGGAGCGCTCATCATTGGTGTCGTGCACGATCTGCCGGCTTCAAAGGCTGGCATTCCTGCAGGCAGTGTCATCGTTGCCTTGGATCATCAGCCTGTGCGCTCACCCAACGAACTCACTCGTCTTGTCACCAGAGCCCCGATTCACAAGCCGGTGACGCTTGAGTATGTGTTGCCTGGCGGTGAGGCACGCCAGGCCGAGGTATCGCTTCAACCCTTGGAAATTCCTCTGGAACGCGCACTCGCTGGGCCAGATCCGATCGCTGCTCAACTGCCCAATGCGGTTCCGTCGGATTTTCAGCAGCCGTGAATCGGTTGCTGTTCGGCTATGACTCGACGCCTGCGGCGTTCTTGTGACGTGCGGTGCGTCAGGCTGCTGGGCATTCGTGGCTGCCAACCCCCGACAACAATCCGAGCCGAATGAGTTCGGCATCCAGCGGCACTCCTGGGGGGGCTGGAAGTTGGGCAGCCCAGTTGGCGACCCGCGATGGCTCTCTACGAACTTTCCGCTCGCCAGCTCGCCGGCCTCCCGAGCAGGCCCACCTTTCAGCCTCATCAGAAAGATGCACAAGTATTTTTTCCACGCCGGCACGATGCCACTCCAGCCCATCTCGATCGACATTGGGTGGAATGCTGATGGCCCGGCTGATGATGCCACGGGCCCGCGACCACGGTTGTGGAATCGCAAAATGATCCCACGTGGTGAGCCGCCAAGGTTTGGCGTATCCGATGCCAAATGCCACCAGCGGGATATTGAGTGTGCTGGCAAGAAAAATACAGCCCGGTGCGAGGCGGCGTCTAGGGCCTCGTGGCCCGTCGGGAGTGATCGTCAAATTTTCCTCCCGAGCGCGATTGGCCAACTCTCGCAGGGCTGTCGATCCGCCGTTGAACGTGCTGCCCCGCACCACGCCAAAGCCCATCATGCGGGCCACTCGGTCGAGGAGATTGGCATCCTGATGCCGCGACAAGAGCATTGAAATATTGGAGTGCCCACGGAGAAACAGCGGCATCAGGATATTTTCGTGCCAGAAAACATAGATTTTTGCGCCGCGATATTCTGGATGAATCGGATCGACAGTGGGGTCGGCAAAATCTGCCCTGGAGTCGAGCGTGCTCATCCATTGCCGAATGCAGGCCGTGGAGGTAAGCGACCAAGCCCCAATGGCAAACGGTGAGGTCAGTTTCACAAACAGATTTCCTTCCTAGCTATATTCACAAGCGGGGTCAGCCTACGCACGGTGTTTCCGCAAAAACTGTTCCCGTAAAAACTTCCTGTGCGGGGCCAGTCATGAAGAGATGCCCATCAGCGGCCCACTCCAGTTCGAGCGATCCTCCCGGTACTTCGGCAATGATTCGCCGCTCGGTGCGACCGCTCAGTACGCCAGCTGCACACACAGCCGAAGCCCCTGTGCCGCAAGCCTGCGTGATGCCGCTCCCCCGCTCCCACGTGCGCATGCGCACAGCACGAGGTGAGAGAACCTGCACGAAGTGCACATTCACCCGCCGAGGAAACATCGGGTGCTGCTCGATGCGTGGGCCAACTGTCTCAAGCGGCACCTTGGCCACATCGCGGCAATAGAAAATCACATGCGGATTGCCCATCGATATACAGGTCATCCGTGGGTCGAGGCCAGCGGCCCCCCACCATGCCTCAGCAGCGAGGAGGGCCTCGCAGGGAGCGTCGACAATCGCCGATTCGCTCGCTGTGGCAGGCGTGACAACAACCGGGATGTCGGCAGCGGCGAGAAAGGGCGAGCCCATATCAACCCGCACCAAGGAGCTACGGACTCCTGTGCGCTGCACCTCAAGAGAGAGAATGCCTCTCCCGGTTTCGATCGTGACAGCACCCTCGGGAGCGTGGCCACGGGCCACCACGAGGTGGGCGACACATCGCACGCCATTGCCACACATCTCCGACTCGCTGCCATCGATATTGAACATCTGCATACGGGCCGCAGCATGCGTCGAGGGCAGCACCAGCACCAGCCCATCTCCACCAACACCGCAATGCCGGTCGGCGATCCAGATGGCAAGCCCAGCGGGGTCTGGCGGCACCGGCTCATCGAAGCAGTCGATGTAGACGTAGTCGTTGCCAGCTCCGTGCATCTTGACGAAGTTTGTAGCCAAATTATTCATGCTTGATTTCATTTTGTTATTGCATTGGTCGTGTGCATGCGATTTTTTTTCAGGCGATGGGTGTGTCAGTATGTCAAAACGTGTGGGAGCCTGCTCGGTCGCCTTCGAGTGGTGCACGCGGCCAGCATGCTGCTCGCATTATTGGTTATTCCGTAGAGTTTCTCGCCGTGCATCTGCACTGCCCCGCAGTCCCTCGGGGGATCGCCGCTGCGACTGGAGTTGCTGAATCGCTGCCGAGAGCGTTGGAAAAGCTTCGCTGGTGATCTCCGGTTGGGCGAGCGTGCCGTCGACGTGAATCAACATGAACTGGCCGCTGGCACCACCAAGCACGCGTTTGATCACAGGCAACTGCGTTTCGGAATCTCCCATAATAGAACGAAATGTCATCCGCATGTTGGTATCGAAATCGATCTCTCCGTTGCCAACGAGGCTAATCGCATCGCCTGCAAGTTCGATATTGTCGAGGTAGGCATGCGGCCCTTCAATCCGAAAATCAACGAGGCTCGAACTAAATGCCTTTCGGTCGGGCGCTTTGACGCGAAGAACTTTGAGCAACGCCACCACGCCCGGAAGTTCGTAGAGGTCGGCCTCTCGCAATCGGAGGTGTCCGCGGCCAATGAGCGAATGCGTGCCGGCACGCGAACCGCTCATCTCAATGGCACCAAAAGCCTTCCCTTTCGAGCGATGCTCGCCGCCCTGCACGCGGCTGGAATCCATAGCCAATCGCTCGAGGTCGGCATTTTCTATCTCGGCTCTCAACGCAAATGCGCCCGCCTCTCCAGATGTCGCGCTGCCATCGACGTAGATCGCGCCTCCAGCCACTCGGGCGGAGAGCCGGCGGGGCCTTTCTTGCCCAGCGACCACCGCTGTTGTGCCAAACCGAACGCCAGCGGCATCCATTGCCAGCGGCCCTTGCAACGCCGTCATCTGCACGCCTTTCCAAAGAGCACTGTCGATCGCCAATTCGCCCGACGAATGCCACGTGTGGCCGTCGCTCTGCCCTTTTAAGTGCACGCCACCGTGGACGTGCTCCAGCGACACTCCCACGTCCAGGGCGCCTTGCTCCATGTCCAGATGCATATCCCACGCAGCGGCAGCTGGCCCGAGCGTAGGTTCTACGCCCGGTGCCGCAGGTGTGGCTGGAGTGTCAGTGGCTGCAACGGTTGCCTGAGCGGCAGTGGTGGAGTAGATGTCGAGCGATCCTGCCAAAGAAAGCAGTCCTCGGGGGTGGACTGCGGCGATCGCACGCTGCAGCCCATCGGGCATGGCCTGCACCACTTCGTGATCGGCGCGGAAGCGATCGGCCGAGAGGTGTTCGAATGAAACGTGCCATCCGCCATCGGGGGTAAAACGGCACGTGCCTTCGGTGGCGACCGTTGTGCGGGCATGCACGCCGCGCACCCCGCCAAATCGCAGCAATCCATCCCGCCACACCAGCCGCCCCTGCAACTGTTCGAGTCGGTAGGGAAACCACGCAGGTTCAATTGAAACAGTTGTTGCCTGGGGTGTGGCTTCCAGTTCCACGTCGGTGCGACGCGCCTTGACTTGATGTCGCACGGTTGCAGAAAAATCAACGTTGCCCCTTGGATCAATATCGTTCCAAATGCGCCTCATCCCTCTCGGCAAGGCGTCTCGCAGTTCCCGCTCCAGCACAACGCCAGTTCCAGTCAGGTGCAACGTGAGTTCGCCGTCATCATTCGCCTTTGGCACAAGCGTGCCTGAGCAACGCACAGTGCCTGTGTCGTTGGATGCAATGACATCTTTGATCGTCCAGAGTCCGCGATCCATGCGAATACTGCCCGACACATGAGAGAGAGGGTACGGGAAGCCCGTATAACACATGGTGCACTGCACCAGGCCGATGCCCAGCGAGTTGGTATAGCCTCCCGGCGTCTGAGGGGAGCGGTCGTGACGGAACACAAAGTCGAATGTTCCTGCACCGTGCAAAGCGCGCACAATGCCGGCGCTGCGAGGTGGCATGGCGGCTAGCAGGCTGTCGTCGATGCGCATACCGTCGCCTCGCACCTCCACAAATCCAGTAGCGTCGGCGGCAAGCGTGCCGTGTGACGCTGCGAGCAACGACCCTCGCACGGTCACGGGATGGCCGCCGGCTTGGCCGGTGAGATGGATAGAAAGAGCGGGGCCATCCAGCACCACCGTGCCCACGGTGCGGTCGAGTCGGTATGGAAAACGGTAGTGGGTCAGCGAGGCATTGCGGCAGCGGACAGACACTTTGGGATGAAGCTGCCCATTGCGTCGGGCCAGTTGCGCCCGCAGATCGACTTCCCCGGTAGGCAACAACTTGCGCCACTGGGATGCGAGTGGCTCCGGCAGAAAACCTTCCCACTGGCGGCCCACGATCAACCGCTCCCCCTCCACCAAGAGATCAAAATCCGCGTTGCTCTGCCAGCTGGCTAGCCGGCCAGATCCACGCAGGATCGTGGATCCGGAATGCGCTTCCAGATTCTCGAACTGCACACCGTCGCGATCGGCGTGAAAGCTCACGGACAGTTCGCTCATCGCAAACGGGAGTGACTTGTGCTCAAATCGCCCCGACTCCAGCCGACCGGATGCCGATGCAAGAACCGTTTCGAGACTGTGCAGCGACCCGGACGACTGGCAGGCCAAGTCGACACGGCCTCGCAATCCGGCCAGCCAGTCGTGCACTCGCTCTCCAGCAATGCGCTGCTGCACGACGGGAAGCATTGCCACGAGTCGCGGGGATATATCGAGGGATTCAATGTTTCCTTGGAGTTCAAACGCACCGCTTGCGGCCGAAATCTTGCCCTGAAAGTTGGCGCGGTTAAAAAGATCGCCCACCACACTGCCACGGAATGATGCCCACCCGAGGCCCGTCAGGTCGTTGGCCACTGGCTGAATGTCGCATCCAACTTGCCTCAAGGTCGTGCGGGATTGCTGGCATGTGTCGTCGACGAGCAGCGTTGCATCCTCGATCGACACCGGCACGATCGCTCCCGCCGAACGCTCGCGCCAGAGTTTTGCGACGTTCCATGTGCCGTCTGTATGCCGCACGGCATGGACGACTGGACGACGCAATCGCACCGATGTGATGCGTGGTGTGCTGGCAACCAGTTCGCTGAGATGCGTGGTGCAGCCCAGCCTGATTTCGTCGACCCAAAGAATCTGACGCCACTGCTGGGGCATATTTGAGTCGACCAGCGACACACCTCGCACAACGATCCCCTCCCCCTCTACCAAGCTGGCCCCTTGCACCTGCACAGTCAGGCTAGGAAATTCCTGCGACAGCCTCGCTTCCACACGGATTCGTAATTCTTCCCCAATGCGGCTTGAGCCAATCGCGCATGCCGCCACGACGCCGGCCACCGTAACGGGGACGGCCCATCGCACGAGCATCCAGAGTGTGTCGGCCAGATTGTTCACGGGTGACGCATAACCAAGAGAGCCGACGCGAGAACGCCGACGGATTGAGGCAGATGGATGAAGCTAGACGGGGCGGGACAGTACGCCTCGCAATGGGGAAGGGTCAAGGTGCAGCCCCTGCCTCCGCGCTTACCGGAAACCTGCCATTCCCGCAGGCTACCTGGCTGTGCTAGAGTCCCCCTCTGTTGAATTGTGTTCCCCTCGATTCTTCCCCTTTTTTCGAAGCGAAAGAGCATGCACTCACTCCCACAACCAAAAGATTCGATTGTCAGGAATTCCCGTGAGCAGACGTTGGCTGCATCTCCGCACGCCCAGCGGTTGCTCTGGTCGGGCTTCATGGCCATTCTGGCAGCGGGCGTAGGCTTCTCGATCCGGGGCGGTATTCTCGGCCAGTGGGGCGAACAGTACGGCTTTACTCAAACGGAACTCGGCGCGATCACAGGCGGTGGACTCACGGGCTTTGGCATCATCATTTTACTTTCCAGCTTGATCGCTGATCGCATCGGCTTTGGTCCACTCATGTTCGCGGCATTTATCATGCACCTCGTGTCGGCCGCGCTCACGCTGGCAACGGGCGCAGCATTCGCAGCCGGTGGGAAGCCGCTGGCGTTTCAGTGTCTGTTCTGGGGTATGTTTCTCTTTGCGATTGGCAACGGCATTGCCGAGGCCGTCGTGAATCCGCTGGTCGCCACGCTGTTTCCAAAAAACAAAACCCACTATCTCAATATTCTCCACGCCGGCTGGCCAGGTGGCCTGATTTTGGGAGGGCTCGCAAGCTACTTCATGGCCGGGGGTGGCGACACGAAGCCGGTGGCCTGGGAGATTCAGATATCGCTATTTCTTGTGCCTGTTGTGCTTTACGGTCTCATGATGCTGGGCCAGCGATTTCCGAAAAGTGAGGCCAGCAGCTCTGGAATTTCCTACCGCGAGATGCTCGGCGAGTTGGGCATTGTGGGAGCCGCTGTGATCTGCAGCCTCTTGGCCCTCTTTTTCAAGAGCGATCTGGGCCTCTCCCCGATGGTCTCTGGCAGCATCGCAGCAGCGATGCTGGTGGCGTTTGGCGCAGCCACGGGCTTCCGCTTTGGCCACCTACTGCTGGCAGCCCTGCTCGTTATCCAAGGGTTGGTTGGCTATGTGGAACTAGGAACCGACTCGTGGATCTCAAAGATCACGGGCACGATCATGGCCAGCCCAGCCAATGGCTTGCTCCTCTTTGTCTACACGTCTTTCTTGATGTTTGTGCTGCGGTTTTTTGCCGGGCCAATCGTTGAAAAGATTTCGCCGCTGGGCCTCTTGGCCATGTCGGCTGTGTGTGGAGCCGGTGGGCTCACGCTCTTGGGGAACGCCGAAGGAGCCGTCATGTGCATCGTGGCTGCAACGGTCTACGGTATCGGCAAGACATTCCTCTGGCCAACGATGCTGGCTGTTGTGAGCGAGCAGTTTCCGAAGGGAGGCGCGATTACGATGGGGGCTGCCGGTGGTGTTGGCATGCTTGCAGCTGGCCTGCTCGGTGGCCCTGGAATTGGGTTTCTTCAAGACCAGAACGCTTCGAACAACCTGCGTCAGGCGAGCCCTGCAGTGTTTGAACGCTACGAATCACGAACGCAGGATGGAACTCCAAAGGAAAATGAATTCCTCTGGCTCAAGACAGCGGGGCTCGACGGTGCCAAGGTGGGCGTGCTGGAAGATGACGGCAAGGAAGCGCAGCGGGCCCTCGAGTTGTTGGAGAACGAAAAAGCAAAACCAGAGGCCATTGGGGCCCAGCAAAAACTGGTTGATTGGTGGAAGAACGATGCCCAGCCGAACGCCAAGGACGACAAACCCTTGGTGGAGAAAGCCGGTCTCTTTGGGGGCCGTCAGGCGCTCAAGCTCACGGCGCTGGTGCCAGCAACGATGTTTGTTTGCTACGCCTTCCTGCTGATTTTGTTTTGGATGCGGGGTGGCTACAAAGCCCGCGGCATGCACCACTAACCGCAAGCCCAAGCCAAGCTTGGGATTCAAACGAGTCGCAGTTCGAGCATCCCTCGATCCACGCTTCGAGCCCGAATCCCACCGGGGAGGTCAACGGCCGTTTCGGCGGCATCGGAGTGCGATGCAATCGCCGCCAGCCTGGCGTAGTGTTTGGCCGTCATGTCTCGCTGTGCCCATTGCTCGCGACGCCAGAGCACCACAAACATCTCGGCTAAGAGGTGCGAGCTCAGCGATTGCAGCCCACCGACTCGCAGAACGACAGTGCCGTCGGCGTGGCGGTGCGAGTAGATATCGAGCAGGTGTTCGGCCGCGCTTGTCAGAGCCTGTGCAACAAGGGATGCCTGCTGCCCCAGCCGCACAAGCGACTGGGACGCCGCTGGATACGGGCCGGCTGTAACGCGAGGCAGGATGTCGTGCCGGAGAAAGTTGCGTGCGTAGCGAGTATCGGCATTCGATTCGTCTTCACACCATCGCTGACCGATCGCCATCAGGGCCGCTCGCACCATCTGCCCTGAGGTGTGCAAGAGCGGGCGCACCATCGCTACGCCGTCGCACAGTTGGCGGGCCATAGACATGCCTGCTAGTCCAACCAGTCCGGTGCCTCGCAGGCTCCTGTGCAGGATTGTTTCAGCTTGGTCGTCCGCCGTGTGAGCCACCGCCACGTGCCTCGCGCCAATCTCGCGAGCCAGATCAACGAAAAATGTCTGACGCAACCGGCGTGCCCTACCCTCAATGCCCTCGCCCAGATGCAGAACGTCGTGGCGTACGGCCAGTTCTCGCGACGCCATCTGCAGTCCCAGCCGCCCGGCGAGCGCGGCGACAAAAGCCTCGTCGTCGGCAGCGGATAGCCGGAGGTCGTGTTTTGCGTGGGCAACAACCAGCTGAGCATTGATGCCGGATGCAAGCTCGTGTAGTCCCAGCAGCAACCCCACGCTGTCGGCTCCGCCCGACACGCCGACAATCACCGGCGCCGACCACAATCCCGCCCGAGGCAGCCCAGATGCAAGCGCGGCGAGAAAATCGCTGACCTGCGGCCGTTGAGAGGAAAGAAGTGTTTTCATGCCGGCCCATTGTGGCATCCCGCAAGAGTCTTCCGACAGGGGCAGCCGCTCTGGTCCGGCCCCATTCGCGTGGAAGACCGGCAGATTCTGGCGTTTGGGCCGAGCGAAGCGGGATTGAACCAGCTTAGTTCGCGGGCTACCCTCCACATCCCTGCAAGCATCCGATAAAGCCTAGGCCAGACAGTGGCCAGAAAGACTCGTTTCATGCACCTGCGATTTCCACTCGGCGTCCGCATCGCAATCGGGGCCTGTCTCCTGCTACCAGTCCTGTGCAGTGGTTGCTCGACACTCGGCACGCTCACGTATTTATTTATGCCGAATGATGTTCAGGCAGAATTTAATGGGCTCCGTGGCAAACACATAGCGGTGGTCTGTAAACCAATTGTTGAACTGGAGTTCAGTGACGCAGGTTCCTCTCGCGAACTGGCCAGCAAGGTGGGTTCACTGCTCGACCAGAACGTGCGCAAACTCAAGATGATCGACCAACAGGAAGTCGCCCGTTGGATCGACGAAAACTCATGGGTTGACTACACAACGTTGGGGAAGTCGCTGGATGCCGATCTGGTCGTGGCGATCGATCTCGAGGAGTTTCGAATGCACGAGGGATCGACGCTCTACCGAGGCCACGCGACAGCCCATGTGCGTGTGTATGATATCGCAAAGAAAAAGGTCGTCTTTGAAAAACGCGTGGACGACTTCAAGTTTCCAGCCGACAGCGCGGTGCCGACAAGCGATCAGAGCGAGGCCCAATTCCGAGGCCTGTTCATCCAAGTTCTTGCCCAGCGGATCTCTCGAAGCTTTCACGCCTACGAGAGTCGCACCTACTTTGCCGAAGACAGTCTCACGTTTTAGGCCGCATTCGACTGTGGTGGAGCCCCGACTCGGCGGCTAAAACCTTATAGATTTTTGAGGTTGCGCTTTGGCTTAGGTGGAGCCATCATTCGCTTCTTGTCGTCGGCTGGATTGGCATTCCCACCGCCGCCGTCCGGGGGCTTTGGATCGTTCACACCGGTGTGGCTTTCTGACCACGCATAACCCAGCGGGGTGCGGAGTTCGTGGCTGGCAAGCAACGCCCACGGAGTGCCTGGATGCTCGGCCACCACTCGGGAGAGCAACAGCGTCGATTGCTTGGCTAGTTTTTCAGTCTGCGACCCAACGGTGACAGCGTCGCTTGGATTGAGTTGCCACGTATCGTTGTGTGGGTCTTTAAATTTCATGCCCGACTTCGCCTGCGCGAGCATCAGGTTGTAGGCATCGGTCCTCACCTTGACGGCCAGCACTCGGCCCAAGGCCAGATCGTAGCCTGCCTGCCATCGCTTTTCTCGAATCTTATCCCTGTCTTCAAGGCCTGTTGCAAGAATCCCGTGGAGCGCGTCAATCTTTGGCTGGATCTTCGCAGCCACTTTCTGGGCCTCGCCCAACAGGTTGACCAGCGCCCCCTCATTCTGCTTTGGAAACGTCATTTCAGGCGACTCCATTGGGCTAATCTCCGAACTGGCAGCCGCCTGGAGCAACGCCCGCTTGGCACGGCTCTTCTCAATCTCCTGCTTGTATTTATCCGCCGAAACATAATCGGGCTGGTAGCCTCGCATTGCTTCGGAATCAAAGAAATATCGCAACTGCGATGCCATCGGCGCGGTCTCATTGTTTTCAACCCGCCTACGGGCACCGCTATTGGCATGCACGCGAAAATAGATGCCGCCAGTTTCGCCGCAGAGCTTTGAGAGGTGAAATGGACCAAAACCGGAGTCGATTGCCTCGTCTGCCTGCCGTCCGGAGTGCACTCGGACAACCTCCGACAACGCCGTCTCAGGCCCCTGCTCGATCAAGGCCCACTGCTCGTTCTGGTCGAATTTTGGATCCATTTCCACGTACTTCATCTTCACTTCCCGCAGGCCAAACGGGGCCGGCACGCCCACCACATAAACAGGCATGCCAAGCGTGCGGCAGAAATGGGCTGTTTGATCGGCTGCATTGGAGTCGTTGCCCACTTCGTCGGTGAAGACAACAATCATGACGTTTTTCTTGGGTGCTGTGGTTCGAAAAACTTTCGCGACTTCCGCTGCTGATCGAATCGCTTGGAATGTCATCTCCACGCCCGAGTCGTCGATCGACACGCCTTGAATCGCTTTGACGACTTCGTTCACGTCATCGGTAGGCTGCTTGGTGACGAGGCTCACTTCCTTGCCAAACGCAATCACAATATTCGTGAGGTCAGGACGGTTGTGCTCCGATCGGTTGGCGCCGAGTTCATCAAAAACGCGGCCCAAGCGGGATGCGATTTCCTTCCGCTGCGACGCAAGGCTGACGGAGCGATCGAACACCCAGCAGACCACAGTCGCCCGCTGTTCGAGCGAGTTGGCAATCTCGGCGGTCAGCCGGTCAACCGCCCCTGCCGCCCCGGTGGTACCTACGCCAACGGAGCCTTTTACGAGCACGCTGGTGTTCATCGTTTGTGCCGTCGGAAGGTCGTCCATGGCTTCCAAGTGAATATCGCTGACCAGATCTGGATCGGCTTCAACAGGTACGACTGACACTTCAGAGAGCGTGGGGGCTAGGGCCTGCGCTACCGCATCGCTCTGCTCGCTTTGGGCGCCCACAGTCGGCACTGCTTCATCAGAAAAGCTGATTTCCTGAGGCGTGAGCAGCACGTCTTCTTCGGTTACTTGTGGCGCTTCAATGAGCGTAAAGGACCGGGCCATCTTGGGGATTTCATTCAGCCCCACAAGGGCCAGCGACAGCAGCACAATCACGTGAATGGCAAGGCTCACCGCCCACGCTGGCGTATCCCCATCCAGTGGAGTTTCCTCTTCGCCCGTGTACAGTTGCCAACGCTCTTTTGCCCGTTCAAAAATTCCCATTGGTTGCACTCAACCTCAGCAAGAGGCCGCTTCGAGAAGTACCTAGCCAAAAATGGATGTAAAACAACGAGTCCTGCCGGACTGGCATGGTATTCGTCTGGCTTATTGTAGTCTATTCCCTCGGAAACTGCCTCCTCGGCACGTTGACTCAAAAGAGGGGTACGCCATAGCATTTCTATGGGTTTTGTGGCCCGTAGGCTTGCGGTTTTTTCGCCACAGGCCTGTGAGTAGGGTCTGGCATCAACAGAAGGTCTTTGTCATGCGTGTCGTGGTTATCGTGGCTGTTTCCTTTCGGTCCCGATTTTTTCTGATGCTTGTAGCTCTGTGGCTCGCCCCGCGATCGACCGGCATCTGGGAGTTGCCGTGCACGTGGGGCCAAGAGCCTGCGGTAAAAAAATCTGCAGCCCCAATCGCCGTGGAGGAACTCGACCTGGAAACATCCGACGGCGTGCGTCTGGTGGCTTCGTATTACCGGGTGGCCGAAGACACAAAGCCACTGGCCACCGTGATTGTGTTGCACGATTTGGAAGGCTCTGGAAAATCAGTCGAGCCATTGGCCACGGCCTTACAGGAGGCGGGCTGTGCGGTGATTGCACCCGATCTGCGCGGCCACGGGGCCAGCACGCGTCGGTTGGGGGCAAACGGTAAAGAGGAGGAAATCCTAGCCAAGGCACTCAAAAAAACAGACTTGGAATTGATGGCTGCCACAAGGGGGGGAAGCATGCGGGATCAGGCCGGAGTTGTGGGCGACATCGAGACAGTGCGCAACTACATCCACCGGAAATCCCTTGACGGGGAACTTGACATCAACCGGCTCTGCTTGGTTGGCTGTGGCACAGGGGCCACGCTGGCTGCCCTCTGGACAACAGCCGATGCTGCTTGGCCACCGCTCGCCAACGGGCCACAAGGGCAACAGGTGCGAGCCCTTGTGCTCGTCAGCCCTGTCTGGGCAACCAAGGGGCTGTCCATTTCGCCAGCACTCTCGTCGGATATTCTCAAGCGAGCGATGCCCATGATGGTCGTCGCAGAAGCAGGCAACAGGGATGCCACCCGGCTCTTCGATCAGCTCAAGCGAGGGAGGCCACAGGAGTGGTGGGAGCAGCGACTCGACCAACCGCCCGACAAAGCCCCCAAGCTTGAAAAAGCCAGTGACGCAACACTCTTTTATATGGAGCTGGATTCAACACTCTCCGGCGACAAGCTGGCGAGCGATTCCACGGCCGGCATCGCCGGCCGCGTCAAAACATTTCTATCGCTGGTGCTGAGTCGGAAGCGTTAACCACGCTCGCGCGATCAAGACAAATGATCAAGCTAAATGATCAAGGCAAACGGAGCTCCATGCCCGGCACCAACAGAGCTGGGCTCCTGAGTTCGTTGCGGTTGGCTTCCCAGATCCGCGTTGCCATAGCCCGATCACCGTAGAAACGCTGAGCCAGAGTCTCCAGCGTTTCGCCAGGTGCCACTCGCACGCCGCGGGGCCGGCCGGCGGGTTCGATAACAGGCTGCGAGGATTGCGAGGCCCGCGTTGCCGGTACGCTCCACGAAGAAGGAATTCGCAACTCCAAACCAATAGGCAACAGAGTGGGATCTGTGAGTCGATCTCTGTTGGCCAGCCAAATGGAGTTGGCGGCGCCTGGATGGCCGTAGAATTGTGTGGCAATGCTTGTGAGGTCGTCGCCATCCCGCACGCAATACCCGGACGGTGGAACCGCATAGGCATCGGTAGGCAGTCCTCTCGGTGCGACGGCGGCAGTTGTAGCCGTATGGCCAGCAGCCAGCGGGGGCGGCGCATGGATGTCCAAGAGGGGTGGCGGCGGGATGTCAAGCGTTGAGCGGTAGGTGACATCCAATCCCGGAGCCACACGGTTCAACTCGGACGCTACCTGCGGCAGTGGCTGCGGAGGCGTTGGAGGGGAATACGTCTGCTCGAGGATCACCGGCGAGTTCATCGCTGCGGCCATCGCGAGAGCCACTTGGCCATCGGCCTGGTTCGCGTCTGCAAGCGATGGCTGACCCGCCATGCTGGTGCGAACATCGGGAATCGTATGGGCAGCATAGTTCCCCATGGCATTCGGTTGCTCTGTTGTACCGGTAGACGGACTCCCGGTAGGCAAAAGAACTCCACGGGATACCGTCTCCCCATAGGCATTTACAACAACCGATACCACGGGCACAACCAGAGGCGCGGCGAGCGATACGCCCGCGGCAACCATCGATAACCCAACAAAAAAACGAAACGCTTGCACGATCTTTGACATCCAATTTCCTCAGGCGCCACCGTGGCCACTCCGCAAGTATGCGCCACGCTTTCCAAGCAGGCGTCGCGGCACACCGGCGGCCCCTTGCCCAACGGCCGCACCGCAGGCCAGCGGGAACATTGCGAGGTAATCCGCACAACGATTCGTACCGGAAAAGTTTGCGCAACCCATCAGGCCGTCGGGCCCGTTTTCTACGTGCCCGAGGCACGAGGCTTCTGGGTGCCGCCAGAATTTTGCAGCCACAGCACGATCGGCGAAGCAATATAGATCGTACTGTAGGTGCCGGTGATGATCCCCACGAGCATGGCAAACGCGAAGGCATGGATGCCTTGGCCGCCGAACAGGTAGAGGATCAGCGTAGCCAATAGGGCTGTGCCTGAGGTCAGAATAGTGCGACTCAACGTCTGATTGACAGCCTTGTCGATCATGTCACTCGACACAAACGGGCTCTTGCCGCGAATTTCTCGCATGCGGTCAAAGATCACGATCGTGTCATTGATCGAGAAGCCGACGATCGTCAACAGAGCGGCCACGACGTCGAGGCTGATCTTGAAGTCGTCCACCAAGGCCCACCCAAGAAACGGTGAGATGTATTTGCTGATGGCCAAGCACGCAACCGTGACGAGCACGTCGTGGGCCAGTGCCACAACTGCAGCCAGCCCAAAGGCCACATTTTGAAAACGCACCCAGACATAGAGCACGATCATGAGCATGCTGGCCAGCAACGCATAAACGGCCGTCACTTTCGTGTTGCCGGCCACTTTGCCGCCGATCATATTGGCCGAGAGATAGACTGGTGTGTCGGCCAGTTTCTTGGCCATGCGTTCGAGCACCCGTCGGGTGGTGACGGCATCCAGCGACGTGGAGAGAGCCCACACTCTGTAGGCCCTGGAGCGGGTTGTCATACCCTCGGCCTCCAATTCAAACGGCGCATCGCCCACCTGCTCGGCCTCCAATGCATCTTTGATCGTGGCCCGCAGAGTCAGCAGGTTGATTTTCTCAGGGAAATCGAGCGGGACACTCGTGGAGAGCGATTCAACCTCCGGTTCGGCTGCGTCAGTTTTCTCCGCTGGTTTCTCAGCCGAGTCCTCGGTCTTGTCTTTTTCTGTTTTCTCATCCGGCTTCTTCGATGTGGATGTGATCTCGCCAAAGCCCATCGAGTAGGTGGCCAACCGATCTGGAAACACTTTCTGGAGCGTCTGTTCCACTTCGTCATCGCTGCGCAGCGACGTGTCGATCTTGTATCGCAAACTCGCTCCGCCGTCGGCCACCGTGACGGTACTCACTGCCACATCAGGCAACAGAGCCACGGCCTGCCGCACCTCGGCCACGTCGGGCCCTTGGTCGGGCTTGAACGCCACCTGCACGCTGGTACCACCTGTAAAATCGATGTCAAACAGCCCTTGGCCCCGCTGCAACGCCGCAGCCAATCCTGCCAGAATGAAAATCGCTGAGCCAATGAGCGCCGGCCGCATCCACGACACAAACTTGTAATGCGTCTGCCCAAAAAACCGAGCCATCGAGAGCTTTGATATCCAGCGATTCCGCTCCGCAAGGTCAAAGACAACTCGGGAACAAAAAACAGCGGTAAATAAATTCAGCGTGAGGCCCAAGATGAGCGTGACGGCAAATCCCTTGAGTTGGTCGGTGCCAATTGCAAAGAGCACAAACCCCGTGATGAGCGTGGTGAGGTTGGAATCCACGATCGTTGCAAACGCTCGCTGAAAGCCATTGCGAATCGCCATCCGAATGGCTGAGCCCCGGTCCACTTCCTCTCGCATGCGCTCGTAGATCAAAACATTGGCATCCACAGCCATGCCCACGGAGAGCACGAGGCCAGCCAAGCCAGCAAGCGTGAAGGCAGCCTTCACTGAGATCATTAAGGCCACGACAAGCACCACGTTGAGCAGCACCGCGAGGTCCGCAACAAACCCTGAAAAACGATAGTACGCCAGCATGAATGTGAGTACCGCAATCATTGCCAAGAGCATGGCGCGGGTGCCGGAGCGGATCGTGTCTGCCCCCAGTTGCGGGCTGATCTTTTGTTCGCTGATCGGCTCGCTGTAGAGCGCCGCTGGCAGGCTTCCCGCGTTGAGCACGCCCACTAGAAATTCCACGTCGGCCTGCTTGAAGCTACCGGTGATCTGGCCGTCACCAGAAATCGTGCTTTGAATCGTAGGGGCCGACAGGAGCGTGTCGTCGAGCACGATGCCCAACCGGCTTTTGAGCCGATTGGCTTGGTCGGGCAGATTCTGCCCGGTCAGTGTTCCAAATAAGGCGGCACCTGCCGAATTAAATGCGAAGTTGACACAGGGCTGCAGGTTGCTGTCGTAGCTCGACGAGGCTCGCGAGAGATAGCCGCCGGTGACGTTGAATCGGTCCAACACAACGAGCACCTCAACGCGGCCATCCGGCAACGCCCGCGTGACAAGGCCACGGTCTTCGGCCGGATCCATTTTTTTCGTGTCCAACTGAACCCATCTCGCAATCGCCGACTTGCCGTCGGTGACTGTCGTGCCGGCACCGCGGCTGCTCAATTCAACCGCCCGCCTGTGGCGAGGGTCTTCTGGGTTGGCCGTGATCCGAAATTCCAACACGCCCGCGCTCGACACCACCCGCTTAATCAGATCGACCTCGGCTTGATCCACGTCCGGCACGATCACCTCGAGTTGGTCGAGGCCGTAGCGTCGCACGGTGACCTCTTTTTGGCCGCCTGGATTCACGCGCCGGCTGACGGCCGCCACGAGTTTGTCCATGTCCACAGGCGCCGTGTTCCCCTGCACTTCAAACGCCAGTTTGAGCGCGTCGCCGGCTGTGCTGCGGTCTGCCAAACGCACCTGCGCATCACCAAAATCAAGTTTCTCGACGTTCTTCAGGAAGGATTCTCTGGCCGCCAAGTCGGTCGTATCCAGCGAGATTGCAATGCGTCCGTCGGCGGTGCGAGAGGCCGTGCCCAGCCGTCCATCCTGACGCTCGAGCAGTTGCTCGATGCGGCCAATGCAATCGTCGACCTGCCCGGTTACCTGCTTGGTGGAGTCGATCTCATAGATGAGAATCACTCCACCCTTTAAGTCGATGCCCAGTCGGGGCGGCCATCCCATCGCTATGATCACGCAGCCCGCCGCCGTTGCAACAAGCACTGCGGCGATGCGCCCCCACATGTCGGCGGCCCGCAGTCGGCTGGCCAGCATCCAAGCCAGCAAGGTTGGCACGGCCACAGTCAAGAACGTGATCACCCAGAGAACCCAGCCCTCCCGCCACCAAGGCATCGAGGCAGCCGCTGGCGCGGCGCTTGAGAGAACGTCTGCGGCCTGTGCAAACAGCAGAAGGGAAAGGCTATGGTTCATGCGAATCTCTTTTCGGGATCAGTGGTCGGGTTTGAGTGGATGAGCTGATTGTTTTTTTGTCGAGCGTCTCGCGGCACCTTTTTTTATGGTGCCGTTGTGGAAGGTTCCGTCGAGGCGTCGAGTACTTTGGCGATACTTGCCAGAGTGACGGCAATCTTCACGTTACCGGAGTCGTCGACGCGGAGAAAAACTCTGTCGGCATCACGTTCCACGTTTGCAACCGTGCCGTAGATGCCAGAGGATGTCACCACACGGTCGTTCTTTTTGAGCGATCCAAGCAACTCCTGCTGGCGTCGCATCCGTTCCCGTTCTGGGCGGTAGAGGAGTAGCCAGGCCGCAACCACAACCAGCACAAACGGCAGATACGAAACGAGCAACTCCAGCGTGCCGGGCACCTTGTTGCCCCCAATCCCGAGAGGATTGGCTTGGGCGATCGGGACATGAACGACACAACCGACAGCCGTGCCACCCGGCGAGGGCAGCGGCAAGAGCGAAATGAATGGGTGCTGCATGGGTCTCTCTGGCGGACTTGCTGTGGGCGCATGGGCCCGCGGGAGGTGGAAGGGAACGGAGAACAGGATTTCAAGATCGGCAAATGTAGTGGCGATTGCGTCGGACGGACAAGCCCGACATGCGCGGTGCCCTTTTGAAGGACTCATTCCAAGGAGGCAACGCCTTCGAAGTGGCATTCGATCTGGGCCCGCTGCTCACGTTACCAGTGCCTATTTCCTTCGCCCCCCGAGGCCCTCACTGGCTTCTGAAGCGGGGAATGTGCCGCCATGGATCGGCGGCCTCACCCTGCATCCGGCTCCGACATTCCGGCGGAGAGTCGCGGCCTCAGATCGCGAGAGACCTCTTCAAACCGTCCGTCCACGATCGCTGCTCGAAGCATCGCAACCAGCCGCTGATAGAACGTCAAATTATGAATCGACGCCAGCACCGGCCCAAGCATCTCGCCAGCCATAAATAGATGCCGGATGTAGCTGCGGCTGTGCAGGCACGCGCGGCACGGACAGCCCTCCTCCAGCGGGCGCTGATCGTTTGCGTGGCAGGCATTCCGCAACCGCAAGGGGCCGTCAAATGTATAAATCAGCGAATTGCGACCGCAGCGAGTGGGCAGCACGCAGTCAAACATATCGATGCCCGCTGCCACTGCGGCGATGATGTCGCGAGGCTGGCCCA
>QWQH01000036.1 GCA_003670915.1 Planctomycetota bacterium
ATCGGAGATCGCTGGGCCGTGATCTTTTCCCCATACGATCTTTCCTGTGCATTGGAAAAGCAAAACTCAATGGAATGCACCGGCTACAGCAGGCAGGATGCAGAGAAGATCGCCCTCAATGTCGTGCTGTACTCGCTCAACCAGTAAAGGCGCAGACGCAAAGACGTACACGCCACACAACTCGGGCAGGTGCCTGAAAGCACCTGCCCGAGTTGGCCGTAGAGACTGCACCAACAAACGTTAGCGATCCGAATCGCTGCTACCGCCGGTAAGATAGCTGGCATAATAAAGCAGCGTCAGGATGCTCTGGAGCGTGCCGGCGACATACGTCCATGCTGCAGCGTTGAGCACGCGATTCACGTGCGGCATATCGGCAGCAGGCACAATGCCCAATGCTACAAGTTGTGCCTTCGCTCGGTTGCTGGCGTCAAACTCCACGGGCAAATTGACGAGCTGAAAAAACACCGTGGCTCCAAAGAGTGCGATGCCCAACCATGCCAAGGGCGCAAGGGCCATTCCGAGCCCGACCATAAACACGATGAGCCCGAAGCCGCTCCCAAAATTGGCCACTCCCACGGCCGCATTACGAATGGCCATGAGCGAATAGCCCTGCGCGTCCTGCAATGCATGCCCAGCCTCGTGCGCGGCGATACCCACCGCCGCCAGCGAACGACTGCCGTACACCCCTTCAGACAATCGCAAAACCTTCGTTTGTGGATCGTAGTGGTCTGTGAGTTGCCCGGGTACCTGTTCGATGGTTACGTTGGTTGCACCAGCTGAGTCTAAAATATGTCTGGCCGCAGCGGCACCGGAGAGCGGTGCCGGTTGCTTCGATGCGGCCGCAAACGAAGCATGCACTCGCCACTGTGCCCATAGAGCCAGCAGGATCGCTGGAGCAATCGCCAGCATGTAATTTGGGTCGAAAAAGAAAGGCATCGTTGCGATTGCACTCCTAAAAACCACTTCAATCAACGACAAAAACATACGCAGCCGTTGTGCCCGTGCGAGCACAACTGGAAGGTATCCTATTCTAGCGTGTCGTCTAGCGTGTCGCTCGGCCCCACCGTCCCCCCCACCCCGATTGACACCTACAACAGCCACTGCTGAAAGGAACGGTCGTATGTACGCAGTCTCTGGCCGAAAAGTTCACGTCGATTGTCTCCGTGAGTTTCTCCCGAATATCGTGGCTTCCCTGATGTTCTGCCTCCTGGCTGGATGCGGCCGTCCGACCACGCAAGCCGGCACCGACAAGGCTTTTCCTGAGGCAGCGGGGCAGAACGCCCCTGTCGGATTCGCGATGGCACGAGAAGGCCTCTGCAGCCGCATCGACGGCGTTTTAGCTCACGCCCGCGACGCTCGGCTTCTCAACGCTAAGGTCCACGGGGCATGGCAGGTGGTGCATGGCATTCTGGCATTTGGGCCCGAGTTTCCGTTGGCGCACAACGGCAGCGTGTCGTCGGCGATGGAGTACCTGCTGGACGATGGCACGTTGAAGGGCTGGTCGTTGCGGCGGGGAGACACCGGACTCTTTGCGGTGGTCGAGGAAGGCAGCACGACGGGCCAAGGGCATCCGGATCAATGGCTTGGATATCTCTCGCAGTGCGGCCTGACAGGAATTCCACTCGACACGAAGCTTGTCGTGGCCGGAAAACACTACACGGTCAACGATCTTCTTACGCAGGCGCAGGCCGACATCAAGCCAGGACAGGAAGCCACGTGGACGCTCATGGCGCTCTCGGCCTATCTGCCGCCGGATACCGAGTGGCAGGCGCGAGATGGATCCACATGGACCACCGAACGTGTTGTTGCTATGGAGGCCGCTGCAGATATTTCTACCAGCGCGTGCGGCGGAGCGCACCGGCTCTATGGTTTGGTTTCAGCACTCAACCGCCACATCGCCGCGAGTGCCACCGACACAACACATAAACACAAAACTTCAACACAACTCTCCGGCGGCTGGGCGGCCGCAGATGACACAATAGAATCTTCTATCGAGCGTGCCAGGCGGTTCCAACAGGCAGATGGCAGCTTTTCAATCCATTCATTCGACCGCCCTGGCACATCGGCCGATACGTTTGCAAAGCTGAGTACCACAGGACATATTTTTGAAGTCTTGGTGGCGTGGCTGGATGACGAGCGATTGGGTGAACCGTGGGTCCAGAGGGCCGCTGAGCGGCTTGTAACCTACCTCGAACAGACTGCCGATCTGGATGTGGAGTGCGGGGCCTTGTACCACGCCAGCCACGGCCTGCTGCTCTTTCGAGAGCGAATGTGCCGATCCGAAAATAAGTAGCGAGGGCTGCTTCCTGTGGGTCATGACCGAGTCATGACCGGCCGCACGGGCATCCAGATTAGTGCCCTGCTCGAATGGCCTGGAGTTGGGAGTGGATGGCATCCACCAGCACGTGCAGATCACCGTGCCAATCAATTGTGGCGCTGGCCTGCGTGGCGAGGTTCTTAAGTTGCGCGGTGCCAGCGGCAAATTCGTCGCTGCCGATCAAAAGTGCCACCGGAAACCCCTTCTTAGCAGCCACCTTGATCTGTTGCCCGACTCGCTTGGCCTCGGGGAAAAATTCCACGGCCATACCGGCCCCGCGGAGTGCCGCTGCCACGCGGAGGTAGTCGCCCAGATGTTCCTCTGAAAAAAAGACGAGGAAAATGTCCGCTGGAGTCTCCGTTAGGTGTAACCGTCCCAACTCTTCGAGGCCCGCGAGGAGCCGGTCGATTCCAACCGAAGCTCCAACGCCTGGCAGCGACTGCTTGGTGTAAAGACCAGCCAGATTGTCGTAGCGGCCACCAGAACAAATGCTGCCGAGGCCGGGTAGTTCGTCCAAAAAACTTTCCAGCACAATGCCTGTGTAATAGTCGAGCCCTCGAGCAATCGATGGATCCACTACGACCCGCCCAGCCGCCACCCCTGCTTGGTGCACCCCGTCGAGCACCTTTCGCAAGCTCGCCACACCAACGCATCCGATTTCCGACGAGCCAACCAACGCGTCGAGCGCCGCGAGCACATCGGCTGGCGTGCCTTGGAGCTGCGCCATCGACAGAAGCTTTGCGATCGCCTCGTCCGGAACGCGGTGCGAGCTGAGTTCTGTGGCCACCACATCAGCTGACGACTTACCGAGTTTGTCGAGCGCACGCAGCACGTGGGTCGATCGATCGTCTAGGGAGAGTTCCTGAAGGATCCCACTAAGAACGCGACGATCATTGACTCGCACAGTGAACTTTTCGATGCCGATTGCTTGAAGCACATCGTGCACAACGAGCACCATTTCAAGGTCGGCCACAGGACTTGCGGTGCCAATCGTGTCAAAATCGCACTGCATAAACTCCCTGTAGCGGCCCCGCTGCGTGTTTTCGCCACGCCACACGCTGGCCATCTGATACCGCTTGAAAGGCGTGCCGATCGCAGCGATATGCTGCGCACAAAACCGAGCCAATGGCACGGTCAGATCAAACCGCATTCCCACATCGCGGCCGCCATGGTCTTTGAATCGGTAGAGCTGTTTATCTGTCTCGTCCCCTCCCTTTCCAATCAGAATATCCAGATACTCAAGGGCTGGGGTATCAATCGGTGCAAAGCCGTAGGAACGGTAGATCCTACGCGCGATATCCAAAATATTTTCGCGAGCCAGCGCCTGCGCAGGCAAGTGGTCGCGAAACCCTTTCAGCGTGCGTGGCTCTATCACAAAACAACCTCACAATAAACCGTGGCAGCCACCGTTTATTTTTATAGAATGGGGAGCAGGGCAGGCTTTGCGCTCCGAATCGATCGCTGACTGTTTTTTCCCTTGCGGCCGTCTCCGATGTGCTCGCCGCCAGGGCCAAGCACGGCATCCATGTATTCTTCCACCTGCTCGGCCGTCTCGAAATATTGGTCGTACACCCAGTCGTCTTCGTACTCGCAGTCTTTTGTCGTGTATTCCCGACAAATCTGTGGACGCGTTTCGTAGATGCCGCAGCGTTGGTCGGCCTGCAAGTGCTTGCAAACAGTGTGCACGCAGACATACCAATCGCCGTCCTCGGTAAATACCGAGGCCTGATCGTGCAGCAGAAACCAGCGGATGTACTCAAACTCCTCTCGCGTTGTCGGCGTTTCCAGCGGCAACGCGAAATAGCGGCAGCACTTAGCCGTGCAGTACTCGCAGAGCACCTTGTCTTTTGGCACATCATTTCGATGAGGCTTAACCGGAAGCTGGGGAAAATTTGTAGCAACACTCGACATGAGAACCTCTCTATGAAGCAGACGTGCGCGACGGCGAAGATGCACACTATAGCGAGTCGCTGGCCGAGTACGAATCCATCCCGCCCGCCCGCAGGCACAGTCGCCACAATCTTTCTCTCTCTGGCCCTAGATCGAGATTCTGTATACTGCGACCTCCGCTCCCCAAGGGACTCATTCAATGCCTCAACGCTGGCATATTCAGCCGCACGATCAAGCCGTGGTGGCGGGGCTTGAACGATCAGCGGGCGTGTCGTCGATCGTCGCGAGGTTACTCGTAGCCCGTGGCCTCACCGACGCTTTGGCTGTGAAGTCATTTCTTGCGGGCTCTCTCTCGGACCTTCGCGATCCGGAACTACTCCCAGGGATTCCTGAGGCTGCCGACCGCATCTATGCAGCGGCCAAAGCTGGCAAGCGCATTGTTGTCTACGGCGATTACGATGCGGACGGCATGTGCGCCACGGCGATCTTAATCGCATGCCTTGAGGCGATCGACGCAACGCCCACGTGGTATGTGCCCGACCGATTCGATGAGGGCTACGGCCTCAACAGTGACGCGCTCACAACGCTCGCCAACAAGGGAGCCGAGTTGGTCATTACGGTTGATTGCGGCATTGCGAGCGTCGCCGAGGCCCTCACCGCAAAACAACTCGGTCTCGAACTGATTGTCACCGATCACCATTCGTTTGCTGAGACGCTCCCCGAAGCCACCGTGCTCGTGCATCCCCGACTGCCAGGATTCAGCTATCCATTTGGCGAACTCTGTGGCGCGGGCGTGGCGTTCAAACTGGCGTGGGCGATTGCCACGCGACACTGCGGCGCCAAGCAGGTGACGCCACGCCTCCGGGAGATGCTGCTGCGGTCGATCGGGTTGGCGGCGCTTGGAACCGTGGCCGATGTCGTGCCGCTCTTGGATGAAAACAGAATCTATGTGAAACACGGGTTGGAATGCTTGCGAAATCGGGGTGGCCCAGGCATCGCTCGGCTCATGGAGTTGGCGAAACTACACGAGAAATCGAAGCTGGAAAGCGAGGACGTGGCGTTTCGTCTAGCGCCTCGCCTGAATGCGGCTGGCCGGCTCGGCCAAGCTGCGTATGGAATTGAAATGCTGACCACAGCCGACCCCGTTCGGGCTGTCCAACTGGCCGACTGGATCCATGAACTCAACGACCAGCGAGACTCCATCGATCGCAGCATCCAACTGTCGGCCACAAAACAGGCCACGGAACTCTTTCATCCCGAAGACGACGCAGCCCTCGTGCTGGCCCAGCGAGGCTGGCATCCGGGTGTGGTGGGAATCGTGGCCGGTCGACTGGCAGAGCGGTTTCACAGGCCGATTGTCATCATTGCACAAGACGAGCATCAAGGCAGACCGGGCATTGGCAGCCTGCGCAGCGTGCCGGGGTTTGACGTTCACGAAGCGTTGCTCTCCTGCCGCGAGCATCTGCTGAGTTGTGGTGGACATGCCGCAGCGGCTGGCTTGCGCATCGAGGATGCGAAAATCGACGCCTTCCGCCGTGCGTTTGTGGCAGCCGTCGCAAGCAGAATGCCCGCCTCACTGCGACATGCGAAGGTGATGATCGACGGCGAGACAACACTGGCTGGCCTCACGCTCGATACGGTCGAACAGCTTGAAAAGCTGGCTCCTTTTGGCCAA
>QWQH01000031.1 GCA_003670915.1 Planctomycetota bacterium
ATGGGGAAAATCACACAACTCGTCTATGGAGTGGTCTCTCCCACCAATATCACAACAAACTTAATGACGGCATCCATCACATCGGGCGCCGCCTCTCACGCAGCCGATTTACTCACCGACTTAAAGAGTGGTTATCTCCTCGGCGGCAATCCGCGCAAGCAGACAATCTCACAGTTCTTTGGCGTGATTGCCGGAACACTTGTCTCGGTGCCGGCCTATCTTTTTGTTGTGCAGCGAGATCCTGGCAAGCTTGGCTCTGCGTCACTTCCCGCACCGGCCGCGAAGGTCTGGGCCGGCGTCGCGGAATTGCTCGCCAAGGGGATCGACGCTCTGCCGCCAGGCGCCAAGCAGGCAATCGTGATCGGCGCGGTGCTTGGAATCGTACTCACTCTGCTCGAGGAGTGTGCGCCACCCAAGTGGCGCATGTGGATTCCATCTCCAACGGGCCTCGGGATTGCCGGCGTGATTCCGGCATTCAACTCGATCGCAATGTTTGTCGGGGCGTTTATTGGATGGCTGGTCGCACGGGCCTGGCCAAAAGTCGCCGAAGCCTCCATCGTTCCAATCTCCAGCGGCCTCATTGCTGGCGAATCGCTCGTGGGCGTGGGAATCATTCTGACCTTCGAGATCCTGATAATCCTAGGCCTCTGGACGTAAGCCTCGCTGTGCCATCGCCGTCTCGGGCGTATCCTCGGCCTCGCCGACGAAACTTCTGCCGTACCCGACTCCCTGCTTGCTCAAGCGATGGTTCGGATGCCTCCTAAGCGTCTGGCACGCTTACTCACCCAGATACGCGTCTTGCACGCGGACGTCAGCGGCTAGGTCTTTCCCGCTGCCAGTCAGCGTGACGCGGCCGGTTTCGAGAACATAGCCCCGCGTCGCAAGCTTCAAGGCGGCGTATGCATTTTGCTCGACGAGCACGACGGCAATACCGCGAGACGAGAGGCCCGCGATCACTTCAAAAATTTTTGTCACGATCAAGGGGGCCAACCCCAGCGATGGCTCGTCGAGCATCAGTAGCTTTGGCCGTCCGACAAGGGCTCTACCCAGAGCAAGCATCTGCTGCTCGCCCCCAGAGAGCGTGCCGCCCAACTGCCCCATGCGTTCGCCCAATACGGGAAAGAGTCCGCAAGCCTCGTCGATATCTCGCTTGAGTTGCGACGAGTTGGGCTGCGTGAAGCCACCAAGTTCCAGATTTTCGCGAACAGTGAGTCGCGGGAAGATCCTGCGACCTTCCGGCGAGTGGCCGATGCCCAACCGCACGATCTGGTGTGGCTGGAGCCCATTGATCGGAGTCCCCCGAAATCGCACTTCGCCGCTGCGCACCGGCACGATTCCAGAAATCGCCATCAGGAGCGTCGTCTTGCCAGCCCCATTGGCACCAATGATGGCAACCAGTTCACCTTCCTGCACCTCCAGCGAAACGCGATCCAGCGCCCGGATGGGGCCATATCCTGCTTCCACTTCGTGCACTTCCAACATCGGCATCGTGTGCTCCTCACGCCCCGCCCAAGTACGCTTCGATCACCCGTGCGTCCCGCTTCACCTCAGCGGGGGTGCCCTCCGCAATTTTAACTCCATGATCGAGCACGGCCACACGGTCGCTCACTCGCATAACAACGTTCATATGGTGCTCAATGAGCAACACCGTTACGCCTCGGGTGCGAATCTGCTCCACCAAGCTCGCGAGATGCGTCGCTTCAGTCGGGTTCATACCGGCAGCCGGCTCGTCGAGAAGAATGAATCTCGCGCCGGTGGCCAACGCCCTGGCAATTTCCAGTCGTCGCTGGTCGCCATAGGAAAGTTGGCCCGCAATCCGGTTGGCATCGTCAGCAAGCCCCACGAAAGCGAGTTCATCTCTGGCCGCACAGCGAGCCGTTTCCTCACTGCGGCGGTTGGCGGGCGTGCGAAAAAGCATCCCCAGCACACCGCCAGGAATTCTGCCGTCGAGGCCCACGAGAACGTTTTCCAGAACGGTCATATTGGAAAAGAGCCGGATATTCTGAAATGTTCTGGAAATCCCTGCCTGCGCAACGATATGCGGGGAGCGTCTGCCTCGCTGCCACACGGCCATCGCCCCGGCAGTGCCCAGCATCCATCCCACAAAGAGCCCGGTCCATCCACGCCAGCGAATCCTTTTTTTCCCGGCTGCCAATCGATCGAGCACATGCTCCTTCACCGTTGGCAACTGCCTTGCCCCGGGAACGGCCTCCACCACATCGGCTAGGTCGCTTGTATCGGGAACTGTTCCTGGCCCAACGCGACGCGCCGTCACGGCTGCCTGCAAGGCATTGCGGAGAGCCTTCGCTTCGCTCAGTTCGCGAGTGATGGCCAGCACGTCCGCGCCGTCAGCACTCACCACTCGCCACTTTCCAGCCATCTGATCAATCGCAAGTTCAGCGCGAAAATAGCCTCGCAGCCGAGTGGTTGCATCCACGAGCGTAAAAGGCGTGCCTGTGACCATGCCCCGCTTTACCACAGCCAGCCAAAGTCGATCCACATCGACGGCGGCCGCTGCACACAACAGCCCTGTCAGAAGACCAATTCCAATCGCCCTCCAACATATGCCCGCCGTCAATGGCCGCTCGAGCCTGTGCCCTTCAAAACGAACCGATCCCGCTGACGGCGAATAGATACCACTGATACAGTTAAAAGCCGTTGTCTTACCGGCCCCATTAGGACCAATGATCGAAGTGATACTCCCTTCGATCACATCCAGATCCAGTTCTGACACGGCCACGAGTCCACCAAAACGCACCGTCAGCCGATTGACATCGAGCAACGGCGAATCGGCAACGCCTCGGAGTGGCGAACGATTCGATCGGCCTAGACCGAAAGGAGCGGATTTCATGGATGTGCCTCGTGCAACTCGGCGGCCAAACGACGGGAGGGCACGAGCCCTTCTGGGCGAAACCGCATGACCAGCACCAACGCCAAGCCAAAAATCGCCAGCCTCCATCCGCTAAAACTCAAGAGAATCAAACCTGAAGGATTGATATTCATCTGCTGAATCAACGAGTCGGCCCACGGTGCGAGCACCGTGTCGAAGCCTACCAGAATCGTCACGCCCAGCAGCGTGCCCGGAATGCTACCGAGCCCTCCGAGAATCACGGCACAGAGCACCATGATCGAACGGTTAAAATCGTACGCATTGGGATCAGCCGTGGTGGAAAGGCTGGCCGCATAGAGGCAGCCCGCGAGGCCAGCCACGGCGGATGACATTGCAAAGGCCGACAGCTTGACTCGTGTGGCCGAGATGCCCATCGCAGAAGCGGCGAGTTCGTCTTCTCGCACGGCAACCCATGCGCGACCGAGCCTAGAATCTTCCAGCCGCCGCATCGCCAAAACAACTCCAGCCAGCGACACAAGGGCAAGATAGTAAAACCATCGGGGGTCGATCGCAAACGCCAAACCCAGATCAATGCCCGCCACCTTCACGCCCGCGCCTGGCGGCGGCACTGGATTGAGTCCCTTCATGCCGCCAGTGATCTGCTCAAGATTTCGAAGCGTAACCTTCACCACCTCGCCAAATCCAAGCGTGACAATTGCCAAATAATCGCCCCGAAGGCGCAGCGTTGGCGCCCCCAGAGCCAAACCCACGCCAGCCGTGATCAACACGCTGACGATTGTCGCCGCGAGAAATCCGATTTGAAATGGGTACATCGGCACCGTCAGGATGGCCATGATATAGGCTCCAATCCCAAAGAATGCCGCAATCCCCAGATGCACAAGCCCCGTGTAGCCCACTACCACATTGAGCCCGAGTGCCAAGATGCAATAGATGAAGAGCGTTGTCACCTGTCCACCAAGCGCTCCACCCAAGGCCGGCACACACAGCGGTGCGACGGCAAGCACCGCGAGCGCCATCATGTCCCAACGCTCGCGCACAAATTCGTAAGCCCGGTCGCGCCGTGAAAAGAAATCCGTTGAATGCTGGGGGTCTTGATTTTTCATTGGTGGCTTTCAGTTGATTGGCCGACGATCGTTCACTGCGACCGCCCAACTGATTCTTAGACCTTCTCCCGTGTGCGCCTGCCGAGCAAACCTTCTGGTCGAAAAACCAGAATCACAATCAGAATTGCGAAGACGATGGCACCGGTCCAACGCTCACCGACATACGCACTGGAGAGCGCCCGCACTAATCCAATCACCATGCCGCCGAGCACGGCACCGGGAATGCTCCCAATCCCGCCGAGCACAGCAGCGGTAAATGCGTAGAGCCCGTTTTGAAAGCCCATCTGGAAGCCAATCGTGTTGATATAGAGGCCATAAATCACGCTGGCCGCCCCGCCCAGAAAGCCGCCGATGAAGAACGTCGATGCGATGACTCGGTCTACGTCAATTCCGACAAGTGCAGCGGCAGTCTGATCCTGCGACACCGCACGCATTGCCTTGCCGAGCCGAGTGGCTCGCACTAAAAGCGAGAGGCCGAGCATCAGGGGCACCACCACAATCACGACGAGCAGATCTTTCCAGTTGAACTGCAGCGAGTCGCTCGGCAGGAGGTTTGCCGATGGAAGAAGTTCTGGAAACGAGCGGTCGGCCGAACCGATCCAAAAGAGCCCGATGTTCATAAAAATAAATGATACGCCAATGGCAGATACCAGCGGCGCGAGTTTCGGCGCCGTTCGCAACGGCTTGTAGACCAACCGATCGACCGCCACATTGAGCGTGCCACAAAAAAGGCCACAGAGAAGAACAAGCAAGGCGATTCCCATCCACGTTGCGGCTGGCCCTGCCATGGAGAGGCCGAGCGCCGCCACCAACGACAGGGCCAAGCATGCGCCCAGCATGATTAGGTCGCCGTGCGCAAAGTTAATGAGTCCAATCACCCCGTAGACCATCGTGTACCCAAGTGCGACCAGCGCAATGAGTGCACCATTGGTCAGTCCGATCAGGCACTGTTGAAAGAAAAACTGAACAGACACCGACTGGCTCTTGTGGAGAATGGGGAGTGGGGCGACCGACCGCAGCACGCGTGCTGGCAGTTGCAGTCTTAACGGTTCGCGGCGTCATCGCCCACGGCAGGGGCTTCAAGCACCTCTTCGAACTCGAATTTGCCGTTCTTTACAACACTGACCGTCAGCGTACGCATGGTTGTGTCGCCATTTGCATCGAAGCCCCAATGGCCGAGTGCACCGTCAAAATCTCGGATCTGCAATGCCGCATCGGTGATCTGTCGCCGGTTCTTTGTGCCTGCATCGCTGATTGCACGCAGTGCCACACAGGCCGCCTCATAGCCGTACACGGCATACGCCTCGGGATTCTCCCCAAATTTTTGGCGATACCGCTCTACAAACTCACCTCCCTTGCCAGTGAGCTTTTCTGGCGGCAGTCCTCCAAACGTTACGAAGCAACGCCCCTCCAGATTCGCGGCGCCAGCAGAATCAATAAACACCTGCTCGCGGCATCCATCAGGCACCATCAAGAGTGCATCAACCCCAGCGCTGGTCATATCTTTGGCCAGTTGGCCGCCTTTGCTCTGCGTTGTCCCACCAAAATAAACAAGGTCGGGCTTGGCGGCCTTGACGGTAGCCATCAGCGATTTAAATTCCTGCGCCTTAGAGTCGATCGAATCGTGCCCAAGCACCTCGATACCGATCTCGTGGCAGCGTTCATCAACGAGGTCGGCAAGCCCTTTCCCGTAAACTTCATTGTCATCTAAAATATAAACGGTCTTCACACCCCTTTTTTTTGCCCAGTCGGCGGAAAGCGGCCCCTGTAAATCGTCAGCCGGCACGACACGCGTGTAGTTGATCCTGCCGGTGGGCCTGTAGACCTGCGGCTCCCCCGGTTCACCTAAGCCCGGCTTCGTAAGCCCCACAGCAGTATTGGCCGGCGA
>QWQH01000044.1 GCA_003670915.1 Planctomycetota bacterium
CTCTTTGTGGGCGGCTGGGCGGTTGAGCAACTTTGGCTGTTTTGGGTGGCGCCGATCCTCGGCAGCATCGTCGGCGGTCTGCTCTACCGCAGCGTGGCAGCATCGAACGAATAAACGGTGGCGGCCACCGTTGATTGGCTAGGGCTCTTCAAACGCTTCTACGACTACGCGGGCCGGCGGCAAGCTGGCCAGAAAGACGCGGCCGTATGGTTTTGTGAGCATCCGCGGATCCAGGATCACAACCGTGCCCCGATCCTCGCCAGTGCGCACCAGCCGACCAAAGCCCTGCTTCAGTTTCAGCACGGCCTCGGGGAGTTGATACTCCATAAAAGGATTGCCGCTGGCGGCCCGAATCGCTTCGATGCGGGCCGCCACCAGCGGCCGATCCGGCACGGCAAACGGTAGCTTGGTAATGATCACGTTCACCAACTGATCTCCCGGCAGATCGATCCCTTGCCAAAAACCATCGGTGCCCAAGAGCACGCTGGCTGGACCTTCCCGGAAATCCGCTAACATCTGCGAGCGATTCAAACCATCGGCTTGGCTCACCAACCTATAGCCCTGCTTGGCGCACCAGCCCACCAGCCCTGCCGAAGCCTTGGCGAGCGACGCGAGGCTCGTGAACAACACCAGGGCGCGGCCTTCGCTCCTCTGGACATAGCGGCGGATCATCTGCACAACCGCCTTGTCATAAGCATCCCGCGAGGTTGGGTCGGGCAGCCGATCGATCAGAATGAGTTCGGCCTGCGAGTGGTAATCAAACGGGCTGCCCAGTCTCGCACTTGCCGCTGCGCCCAAGCCCAGCCGACCTCGCAGAAATGCAAACGGATCGGCAGAATCCGTCGTCCCTGTAGTACTCGATTCGCCGATTTGAATTTCATCGACCCCTGACTCTCCCCGACCGGCGTGGCCCACGGCAAGCGTGGCACTGGTGAGCACGGCTGTGCTCACGCGATCAAAAAGCTCGCGTTTGAGCATCAGTCCGACGTTCACAGGTGCGCTTGCCAACTTCACGCGTAGGTGGCCCCTCCGTGTGCGGTGGGCCTCGACCCACCACACGCTCCCGGGATCGCTCTGCTTGAGCCAGCATCGCACGGCGCCCGCCATCGCAGTCAGCCGATCCGCAAGTGAAAAGAAGTCGTGACGCTCGGCCTCCTTGGCAATGCCTCCAGCAGCCTGACGAATTTTTCCAGCCAGCCCCACCATGGTATCGCCCAACGTATCGGGCACAAGATTTGGTGCCGCCACGCGCCACGGAGATTCGCCGCGAACAGCGAGCGACTCTCGCACACTGTCGAAAAAATCTTCGGCAGCCACGCGGGTTCGCAGCACATCTAATTCCAAATCTTTCATGGAATAGTGCACCAGCAGACCGCGGTGAGTGCGTTCGTTGTAGAGCTTGGAAAGCACGTGGTCGACCGTACCGCTCGAGACGCTGATGCCGAGGTGTTCCCCCGCCACGCTCTCGATCATGTGTGCTTCGTCGAAGATAACGACATCGTAATTGGGCAGGAGGCTCGCGCCGCCCCGACGCAGGGCCAGGTCGGAAAAGAAAAGCGCGTGATTCACGACGAGCACCTGTGCATGGGCCATGCGTCGCCGTGCAGCGTAGTAAAAACACTGCTGATGCGTCGGGCAGGCGCGGCCCATGCAGTTGCTCGAATCGCTCTGGATTTCATCCCAGACACCGGGCGACGGGGCCACGGGCACGTCAGCCAGCGAGCCATCGGCCGTCTGCTTTGCCCACGTCGACAGCGCGTGCAGCTCTGTCAGTTCGCGATCGTTTTGAAAAAGGCTGCCCGATCGCTCCACGGCCAGCGCCAGTCGCCGCAGGCTCACGTAGTTGCCGCGGCCCTTCACGAGCACTGCCGAAAACTCTCTCGGCATCACAGAGGCAACCAGCGGAATATCTTTTGTAACGAGTTGTTCCTGGAGTGCGATTGTGTGTGTCGCAATCACGATCCGTCGGGGTCTGGATCCTAAAGCCTCTTGGCCAGCCGGCTCTCCAGCCGATTCACGATCCCAATCAGGCTCTGATGCAACGGCGGCCACGGCATGGCCAGGCGAGTCAACCTGATCGGCAGTGACGGCGAGCACCGCAGGCACGAGGTAGGCCAGACTCTTGCCAACACCCGTGCCAGCTTCCACGATGGCATGCCCTGGGCTCGTGATAGCAGCGGCCACGATGCGGGCCATCTCCAACTGCTGGGGCCGCGATTCCCAGCCAGCGAGCCGGGCAGCCAGCCGCCCTCCAGGCGCCAGAAGATCATCAGGAGTCGACATGCGGTGTACTCTAACTGATCTGCAGTGATTTCAGGGCCGCGTGTCGTGAACGTGGCAGCCTGTTGATTGGACTGGATTTTCACCCGTTGAGAAGTACAAGTAGTCTGTTGGCATCGGTTTCTGCTCGCCCCCCATTCCCATACCCCCGCAGGAAGCAACTGTGACTCAATCAACCGGTTCACAGAAAGCGTGGGGTGGCGTTTTTCGCGAGCCGACTGACAAGCGAGTCGAGGCGTTTTCACAGAGCGTCTCGTTTGACAAACGACTTGCCGACGACGATATCGATGCTTCCATCGCCCATGCGAAGATGCTCGCAGCGTGTGGTTTGCTCACGGTGACCGAAGCAGATGCCATTGTTGCAGGCCTCGAAGAGATTCGAACGGAAATTGCTGCAGGCCGCTTCGAGTTCACCGCGGCCAAAGAAGATATCCACCTTCACATTGAGTCGGCCCTCACAGCCAAGCTTGGCGATACCGGTCGGAAACTCCACACGGCCCGTAGTCGAAACGATCAGGTGGCCACCGATCTGCGACTCTACTGCCGTCGGGCGATCGACCGACTGGATCGTGGGCTCATCGAACTCCAGCGCGCGTTTCTGGGTTTGGCCCTTCTTGAACAGGGGCTCGTCATTCCTGGCTACACGCATCTGCGTCGGGCACAGCCTGTGTTGGCCTCACACCAGTTGCTCTCATGGTGCGAAAAGTTTGCCCGCGACAGGGAGCGTCTGGCCGACTGCCGAACGCGAACCAATATCCTGCCGCTCGGCTCCGGCGCGCTGGCCGGCACGAGCCTGCCGATCGACCGCGAGCACGTGCAGCAGTCGCTAGGATTTGACGGGCTTGCGGCCAACAGTCTGGATGGCGCAAGTGATCGCGACTTCGTATGCGAATTGGCATTCGTGCTGTCGTTGGCAGCGGTGCATCTCTCGCAGTGGGCAGAGGAATGGATTCTCTGGAGCACCGAGGAGTTCGGTTTTCTCCGACTGCCGGAGGGTTTTTGCACCGGCAGTTCGATCATGCCGCAGAAGATTAACCCCGATGTGCTGGAATTGGTGCGAGGCAAATCGGCCCGAATGATTGGCAACGTGCAGTCGCTTCTTGTGCTCATGAAGGGATTGCCCACCGCGTACAACCGCGATCTGCAAGAAGACAAGGAGGCAATCTTTGATTCGATCGACACGCTGGAAGCGATGCTGGGCGTAGCGGCACCACTGGTCGCGGGCACGAAATTTGATCACGCGAGGGTGACCGCAACTCTCGAACGCGGGCATCTGGATGCCACCAGCCTGATGGAGGCAATCATTGCCGAAGGCGTGCCGCAACGCTTAGCCCACGAGGCAGTCGGCCACCTTGTGCGACGGGCAATGACCCGCAATGTGTCGCTGGCAGAGCTTTCCGATGAGGAGTTTTGTCGGGAATACGCGGGCTGGAATGGTTCGCTTCGCAGCGCACTTGGGGCATCCAGGGCGGTTGAACGGATGGTGAGTTTTGGCTCGACCGCGCCGGCCCTGGTTGCCGACCAAATGGCTGTATGGCAGCGGCGACTCGATTCCGCCTCCGGGGCGTGACGGTTGCTGGTCCATCGGCATCGCGGCACGGAAACAATTGTCATGACTCTCGCTTTGTTGTGCGTGCGTCTGCGCCAACGCGCGATTCTGCACATGCTGCTAGCGTGCCTTTGCAGTGGCTGGATCTACTGTGTCGCGGTAGCCGCCGACGTGCCATTGGATAGCCTCAGCCAAGCGGTTGTGGATTCGCTGGCCCACCCTCCCCGCACGGCCGCGACAGAATTGTTGGATGCCGCGATCAAGGCCTCGGATGTCGAAGCCTCGGGGGTCGCCAAAGACTATTTTAAAAAGCTCGCGGATGTGCTTGAAGCAGCGGGCGACAAACGGCTCGATCTGCTGGCCGATCTTGGCGACTTTGCCGACTCCGGTTCACTCCTACGACTCCAGAGAACGCTTGGGCCGAGCGACCCCAGCGTGGGGCCAATCGTTGCGGCGATAAGCGAGGCGTCGAGGCTCCGCCGCCGTGATCCCAACCGGCTTTCGCGGGCCGCTCAAGATCTCCGGGCCGGTTCGTATGCGGTGCGTCTGGCGGCGATCGATCGATTGGCCCACGCGCGCGTCGATGCGCTACCGGTGCTGGTGGATCTCCTCCAGACCGACGATCCGGCAGGGCAACAGGCTCGCAGTTTGGCACGCGGTTTAGTCTACGATCTGCGAAACGATGCGATCCAGCCGCTGCTGACGTGGCTAGATTCCGACGACTTGCCGCACTGGCCGGGCGTGATTGCGGCAATCGATGCCTGCCAGAACGATGCAGCCTACGCATTGCTACTCGCGCCGGCATGCGTGCCCGGCACGCCTCCTGCCGCGCAAGAGCGGGCCATCGCGGCGCTCGTCCTCCATGCCCAGCGATGCCGGCAGGCTGCAGGCGATTGGGGGGATGGAAGCGTGCCGCAAGGCGGCCATGAAAGGGACGTGCCAGATGCCTCAGCAGCCATCGCGATTATATCGCAGCGACTGGACCACGTGCTCACCCCAGCTGGCTTGCCTTCAACGGATCACTTGCTTCCCCAGACCAACGAAAGAGTCGAGCGATTTTTCTGGAACGCCGCAGCCAACCAACTGGTATCCGTCAAGCTGACTCCCCGGACAGCTCGCAGCTTGGAGGCCAGCCATCTGGCTCGCGACCTGTTGGCGTTGGGCGTGAGCGATCCTGATGGCGTGCGGCTGGTGCTCCTATCGCAGCTGGAAGAAATGCTTGTGACATTTGAAAATCAGGTGGGCGGACCCGCAGAAATTCCAGCCGAGAATCCTGTGCAAGATCTGGAAAAAGCGAAAGATCCAGCGAAAGATCTGGCGAGGGGTCCAACACAAGATCTGGGCACGTTGACAAAGCAGATCGATCCCAAGCAACTCGAAGCCGCACTCACCGGCCCCGACGGCTTGGACCCGATCGTTGTCGCAGAGGTGCTTTCAATGGCGTTGGAACGTGAGATGCCCGAGGCCGCCGCCGCCGCAATCCACGTGCTTGAAAACGCATACGCCCACGAGCGCAATGGATCAACTACAACACTGCCTCCAACCACACGCAAGTTGCTCGTGCATCTGCTCGACGCTTCCGACGACACGCTGGCATATGCAGCAGCTCGATCGCTTGTGTTGTCGGCAGGAGATCCACCCTATGCCGGCTCCAGTCGGGTGCTTGCGGTGCTGTTGCGAATGGCAACGGCTCACGGCACCGATCGGGCAATCATCGCCCACCCAGACGTGGCTGTTGCGCAGCGATTGGCAGCAGATGTATCGCGGCACGGGTACCAGACGGTGCGAGTGTCAACCGGCCGCGCTGCGGTGTTGGCGGCCAGGGAAAGCTGCGATACGGTGCTCGTGCTGTTGGCTGCGAGGCTGACGCACCCCACGGTGATGGAAACGGTGCAGTTTATCCAGCAGCCAGGTGCGGGAAAGAGTCCGCCAGTGATGATCGTTGTGGATCCACTCGACGACGATGCCCGCGGCAAAAAGCTCACGCGTCTCATTCTGC
>QWQH01000070.1 GCA_003670915.1 Planctomycetota bacterium
GAGGCCGATCTGGGGATCGACAGCATCCGCAAGGCCCAGCTCTTTGGTGAGATCGGGCAGAAGTACGGCCTGTCGGCAGACGACACGGTATCGCTGGATGACTTCCGCACGCTGCGGCATCTGTTGGCCTACATGCTGCCCAAAGTGGGCGGGGCAGAAGGCGATGCATCGCCAAAGAAGCAGGATGATTTGCACCGCGATGCGGCAGCAGAGAGTTCGGTATGCCACAACAGTGAAGCGTTTTGCCGCGGCGTCGAACTGGGGCAAAAGCATCGCCAAGCTATCCGGCTGTGGGCCAGGCAGGTGGCGGGCATTGGCCGATGCGCAGGCGGCGTGCATCCGATGTTTGCAGATCAACTTGCCGGCGTGGCGCACGCCTCCGGCGTGAATGTGGAAATAATCCAGACGGCCTTGAAAAATCCAGCCGCTGCGCTGGGCGGCTTCGACACGCTGATCGTAGCCGAGGACGGGCCGGTTGGAGTGCGAGGGATTGCCGTGGGCTTCGGCCGACACGCCGATCCATCGGTGGAATCGTTTGATGAAAGTGGCTTCAAGGGCACGCTGATTGGCATCAAGGGGCTGCCCGGCGGGATCGTTGGTTGGAATAGCGCGGGGCTATTGATCGTGGCCGGTGAGCCTGGGGCCGGTTGGCCTGTGTCCACCGATGGAAGTGATGCAGTGCTGGTGACTTCTACCATCGAGCAACTGGTGCGCACGTGCCAGTCAATCCAAGACGTCGAACGAATTCTCAAGGGTTATTCGCTGCCGGTGCCTAGCCTATTGGTACTCAACGCACGGGTGGGTGGTATGTATGAAGTGCGGCCTGACGGCAGCATGCATCGAGCGTCTGGGAGTCGCCAGAGCGGCGATGCCAGTGCTGCGCTGGCTCGCATTGCCTGTGCTGACAGCAGCGTGGGGCCGGCCGACGCCTTGGCTACGCTGATCGATCCTGCCAGTGAGAGCAACGTTCGGGATGCAATGTCTACTGCCTGCACCTGGCTGGCAGTAGGCGTGCATCATGGGCAGACGATGGCCGCTTCAGGCGGGCCGCTGCCCATGCCCGCGATGCCCGCCATGCCCGCCATGCACGCCATGCACGCATGGCTCCCTAGCGACATTGCACTTCTGGGCGAGAATTGTGCCAGTCATAGTCCGCAAGCGGCTGCAGCAAATGAATTGATTTCTTCGCCAAGCGTACAAGCCACACCATCAGTCACCTGTCGGTATAGCCTTGCGATGCGTCAGGCAAAGGCCATCGGGCCATGCCGCAGCCTCTCGGGCGAAACAGTTTTGATTCTTGGAGTGGGGCCACTTTCCAGCCAGCTTGCAGATGCCGTCCGGCTCGAGGGCGCACGAGCAACAATCGTGGCCTGCAATTCGCAGAAAGAGGCGTTTGCAGCGGTAGAAAAGGCGGAGGCTGCGGGGCCGGTGCGTCACCTCGTTGTGGCAGCAGCGTGGTTGGCCGACGCCGCCGACTGGCCCGAAAACCGCCAGGCCACAATCATCGCTCCGTACTTCGCCTGCCAGCGGTGGATCTCGCTGCGGGCCAAGGCAGGAGATCTCGGCGAGTCAACGCTCACAGCGGTCACCAATATGGGCGGTGATTTCGGTATCTCAGGCCGCATTGAATGTGTCGAGAGCGGAGCAATGACAGGGCTCCTGAAGGGCATTGCCCGCGAGTTTTCCAGACTGCATGTGCGGGTCGTTGATTGCGATGCCAACACACCGCTGAATGTTGTCACCCAACACGTCGTGGCAGAAATGCTGGACGGCACCGGGCCTGTTGAGGTTGGCTTTGTGGATGGCCGGCGGCAGACGACTGCTCCCTGTGTAACTGTTGCACAATCGTTCGCGAAGCCGCAACCGCCTCGTGCGACGCCAACTGCTAACGGATCGCAGCGGCCCCTGTCGCGCGGTAGCGTGTGGCTCATTACCGGTGGAGCCAGGGGCGTTACGGCCGCGTGTGCCTTCGAGCTTGCCAAACGGCATGGCGTGAGGCTCGCGCTGGTTGGTTCCACGCGGCCGGTCAATCTTGAAAAGGCGTGGCTCTCACTGGACGAGGCAGGGCTTCGAGAACTCAAGGGCAGCGTCATGCTCTCCGCTCGCGGCCGCGGAACCGATCCACGGAATGCGTGGAAGACGATCGAAAAATCACTTGAGATTGCGAAGTCGTTGGCACGTTTTTCGGCTGCGGGTGTGGAGGCCGACTATTTTCCATGTGATATGTCTGAGCCGGCGGAGGTGGAGTCGCTCGTGCGGCAAGTTGTAAAAGAATTGGGGCCTGTGCGAGGCATCGTCCACGGAGCAGGCTTTGAGTCGGCCTGCCGCTTTGAAAAGAAAACGCTCCAAGGCCTCGAGGCGACGCTTGGTCCGAAGTGCATCGGCATGGACAACCTCTTGCGCGTAATCGATACCAAATCGCTTGAGTACCTTGTGGCTTTTGGATCTACCAGCGGCCGGATGGGTGGTGTCGGTCAGGCCGACTATTCTTTGGCCAACGACATGCTTGCCAAAATCATCCGCAAGGCACGCGAAGACATTCAAGGTCTGCAGGCGACAGTTTTTCACTGGCACGCCTGGGATGAAGTGGGAATGGCCAGTCGGCCCGAGAGCCGGTTTGTGCTCGAGCAGTTCGGCCTCAAGTTTATGCCGCTGGCCGAGGGCGTTGGCAGGTTTATGGATGAGATTGAAGCCGGCCTGCCGGATGTGGAGGTGCTCGTCACGGAGAGTGTTCTGTGTCCAGATTCCGTCAGTGGTCCGTTGCCATCGGCTACTCGTGCGGTGGACGCAGCCAGCGTTGAAGCTGCGGTGAATCGCTTGCAAGTAGGGAGCTTGGTGGGGGCTGTGGAGAAAAAAGGCGATGCCACGTGGGTGAGTTTTCATCTGGATCCGACGAGCGATTGCTTCTTACGCGAGCACACGCAGTATGGGCGGCCGCTCCTGCCAGCCGTGATGGGTGCAGAATTACTCGCCCAGGCGGCGATTGCAGCGGGAGCGTGCCAGCAGGTGCAAGAAATCCGCGACTTTGTCGTTGAGCGCGCAGTGGGGTTTTCATCGGATCAAGGTCGCCAGGTGCGAGTCGAAGTGTCGGCCGCACGGGATGGACTGGTGCGAGTCCGCGGCTGGTCTCGAATGAGGAATGCTGCGACTGGCGCCCAAAGCGATGAACGGGTTCATCTTTCGGGAGCAGTCACTGGGGAACTGGCGGAACCGATTCGCTCATCGCTCGACTCGATGCCGTTTCCATTCAATCCGATGGTGTATCAGAATGATGCCCCGCTCAAGCACGGTCCGGCATACCGCACGCTCTCGGGTCTCCTTCTGGAACGAGATGGCGGTTGGGGGCGCTTGGTGGCGACGGATCCTGAAGTGCTCGCCCATCCTAGGGGTGCCGCCGGTTGGACGCTGCCGATTGCGCTCTTGGATGGCTGTCTGGTGGGCTGCGCGGTCTACTCCTACATCTTGCTTGGAAAACGCGTCGAAGTGCCACTGCGTTTTGAACGCCTACGGATCGTGTCTGAGCCGAGTGCAGGTGAAAAATGCACGCTGCGGCTCTTCTATTGCTCCCACGATCATTCCGAAAGCGTCTATAACTTTGTACTGTATGGCGCCGATGGTAGACCGATTCTTGCCGTGGATGGACTCCATCTTGCGGTCACATCCGATCGGAGCCGGTAATGGTACAGGCTACTCGCGTACTCCCAGTTGGTCGGATGTGTTCGGGCGCGTGCGTTGGCGATTGGCAATGCACCGTGCTCTTGGAGTCGCGCCATCACCTCAAACAGACGCCCTCAATCGATGTTCGAAGACTTGCAGAAAGAGTCGCTCATGCGTGCTTGATGCAGGGTGTGTCACCGCATCAAGGGCAAGCGTATGGAGCCCCAGACGATTCGGTGCGCGTGGCAACACTGATGCCCTCGGGGCGGCCAGTCGCGACGGTTTCCGGCCGAGTGGCGCCGGTATGCGTTTCGGTTTCGCACACTCGGCTCATGCGGGCAGCTGTAGCCTGCGTCGAGGCGTTTGTGGGCATCGATCTGGTCGAGACGTGCGTGCCGGCAACGACACCGCTGAAGGGGAACACTTGTCGTCGGGATCGAAATCTTGATGCGTGGTTTACGCAGGGGGAGTTGAGGTTGCTTGCAGACCGCACGGATCTCACGCCACCGATGCTCTGGGCTGCGAAGGAGGCAGCGTATAAAGCGGCTCGCATCGACACCGAGTTTCGGCCGCGTCGACTGCAGATTCTGTACGCGTGCGGTGATCGATTTCGCTGGAGGATGTGCGATCGCTGGGCGAATATGAGCGGAGAAGGTGTGTTTTTTCTGGCGGGCGATCACGTGGTTGCGATTGCCACTGCGAGAATGCCTCATCGAGCCATGTTCGCTCCACGCCGCGGTTCACAAAGCATGCAGGTGGCCGAATGTTTTTGAGCGACACGCACCTTCCGCAACTCCTCCCACCGAGTGCGTATACTGATCCCACTTGGTACATCACAGAGCGTGAGCACGTGCTCGCACCGGCTTGGCATGCGGTGGCCACGACGTCGCAGTTCCCCCGCGACGGCAGTTTTTTGACGTTTGACCTTTTTGGTTATCCGATTGTGCTTCGGCGGCACGGCAGTGTCATCCGCGGCTTTCTCAATGTCTGCGCCCATCGTTTGGCAAAACTGACAAGTCAACCAACTGGCTATTGCAGTGCCCTGCGATGTGGCTACCACGGTTGGGAGTACGACGAAGTCTCAGGTGCCACAAAAAAAATTCCTGATGCACCATCATTCAAGCCCCTTGAGAAGGGAATGTTGGGGCTTACATCTGTTCGGGTAGAGACATGCGGCGGGCTCGTGTTCGCAACCCTTTCTGAAGACGCCCCGTGTATGGCCCAGAGTCTTTTGGCGTGCGGCATCGACGTGGCCTGCAAGATCAGTTCAATGGGCTGCCTCGGCATGAGAGAAATCTATTTTCCGGTGAACTGGAAGGTGGCGATTGAGAACACGCTGGAGAGCTATCACGTTGAGGAGGTGCACCCGCGGACATTCAAAAGAGCGCCTGCGGAGGAGCAGTGCAGTCATGAGTTATTTCCATCTGTCTCGGTCTTTCGCGGCCCAGGCGACACCGTGCCATGGATTCAGAGGCTGGAAGGAGTGTTGCTTTCAGGGGCGGCCGTGCCGCATACGGGTGGCTACCGACACACGCATCTCTATCCCACATGTACTCTGGCGGAAACCGATACCTTCACGATTGTTCTCAGCTTTCTGCCGGAGTCGGCCGATCGCACCCGGTTGTTTATGAGCTGGTTTGGGTCGCAGCGCGCCGGTGCATCGGCGGTCTGGAACAGTTTGATCAGAAGTTGGGGCCGGGTCCAGTCGGGCTTCTGGCTGAAGGTCGTCAACGAAGACCTCTCGATGCTGCCAACTGTGCAGCAAGGCCTCGCGTCACCGAGTCATCCTGGAACGGGTCTCATCTCCCGTCGCGAGGAGCGGATCACGCACTTTCAGCGGTGGATTCTTGACCGCATGCATACGGATACCACAGCGACTCAGCCAGCCACCACGTTGGCAACACACTCATGCCCGTCGGCCGCTTCACCTATGGAGAATGTATTGACATGATCGACCTCACAGGAAAAGTTGCATTGGTGACCGGCTCCAGCCGTGGCATCGGCCGGGCCTGCGCTGTGCGTCTGGCCGAGGCCGGCGCTGACGTTGTCATCAACTACGTCACGAGCAGCCGGGAGGCTGAGAACGTGGCCGAGGAAATTGCTGCGATGGGCCGCCGCGTGGCGTGC
>QWQH01000002.1 GCA_003670915.1 Planctomycetota bacterium
ATGTTCCACACTGGATCGAAAATGACCTGCCGTCGTGGATCGCGATAATCGGCGATACCTCCGCGCACGGAATCGATCGGCGGTGCCGTGTAGTCTTTCTGCGCAATCGCCGCGATGGCCTGCCTCCAAAACGCGTGGCTGTGTCGAAACAGCGGCTCATTCTTTCGAGCGTCCTCCCAATGACTCGGCCGCACCTGCCACAGTCGCCACACCTCGCGCTGGGCAGGTTCCGTCACCGGACGCGCAGTCGATTGCAACTCGTGAGACATCCCCCGCAGGCTGGCCAGCGATTCCTCCGTGGGCTCATCCGCCCAGATTGCGTCGGTCAGATAGAGACAATCAACTTTGTGTTCCAAAAATGGAACCTGCTGCGGCGTATGGTAGTAGCGAACGACGTGGCCCAGTACGACGGTGTATTCACCCTTCGGCAGATCCACAAGGAAGTCGTGCCAACGTGGGCCGTCTTCAGGGCAGGCCTGCGTATGAAACTCCTCGTAGAGCAACGGGGCTTCTGATTCGCCGCCCTTGCGATACAGCGTGAGGTGCGTGACTGCCGTGCCCTTGGCATGACCGTGGTAGCGAATCCACAAGCGGTAGAGATTTGTACGATCGATTGAGAGTGGAAATCGGGCCTCCGTTCCACGATGGCCAGGAGTACTGACAATCCATTCCCCGGATGGCATCCACCCGCACGTCGGCATCCGCTCGGGTTCGATCAAAATGCGCCTCAAGTCTGCAGGCGGCTCAGTCGGACGGGGGAGCAGGCTCGTTGGCTCTACGCCCTTTGCACGGAGCCATTCGTGAAAAGCAACGATCTGAACTGGATTACGACCGAAATGCCACATCGTTCGACCGAGCGAAGAGAAGGCGCTCTCGGGCTCGTCCACTTCTGGGCACTTCCCCCAGACAGCAACCGGAGGAGGGTCAGTTTCGCTGGGGACTTTTCCCGGAGGCTCAGCGGGAGGGTGTGGCAGTTCGAGCGACCAGACTTCGCTGCTCAGCGGAGAGGCATGTCCACCGGCAACCCATATCTTGTCTTGAAAGACGTAGGAAGAATGCTCGTGGCGAGGCTTCCAGATCACCTGCGACACGAGCTGCGTCCAGTCCTTGCCGTTGGTCGAATACCAGACATCACCCCAGTTTTTCGATGGGTTATTCGACCAGCCGCCAAGCACCCACATGCGGCCGCGATACACAACCGAAGAAAACCACAATCGAGGAGACCAGCCGGCGCTCTCCGTCACTTCCTTCCACGTTTTGCCGTCGGTCGACGACCACACATCGTTGAGGGCGTGATACTTCGGAACGTAATTGCCGCCGCCAAAAACGTAGAGCGTGTCATTGAGCACAACGGCCTGATGGTATGCCCGCGGCGACCAGCCGGCAGCAGGCGTTTCCTGCGTCCATACCTTACCGTCCGACGACGACCACACATCATTCTTGAGGCTCTTGTCGTCGCCAAAGTAATAATTCTCCGACCCGCCAAGCATCCACATCCGACCCTTGAACTCAACAACTGCCGCAGCAAGCCGCGGGCTCCAGCCAGCCTTGCCAGCCGACTGCCACTTCGCGCCATCGGTCGACGACCACACTTCATTGGTGGCGCCGTGGCCGGCCAAGCGGCCGTTGGTCCAGCCGCCCATAAACCACATCGCATCGCCAAACGCGAGCGTCATTCCGAGGTCGCTATATTTCCACGGCGCATCCTTTTCAACACAGTGCCAGGCCTTGCCGTCAGCTGAGTTCCACACGTCGCGGGGCGGAGCGTGAAACGAGTCGTACCAGCCTCCGAGCAGCCACATCTTGTCTTTAAAGACGATCTCGCCGCTGGAGTCTCGGGCTTGCCATCCAGGATCGCCCGTCACCTTGACCCAATCGGGGGCGACCTCTTCTGCGCGCACAGCGGAGCACAAAACGACGATCCCAGCGAGTGCCAAAGCGACGATACGACTCATGTGTAACCCAGTCTGCGGTGAAGGGACGGGAAAGCTGTAGGCATAGGTTACCTGCCCCCATGAATAACGACAGGGTCTCATACGGCGCACCCGTGATCGTATCGCGTCTTGCCGGTCGGGGTCGCCCGCGACCCATCGCCAGAGAAGATCGTGACGAGTGAAGGACTATACTGATTCCACCTCGTCAAGGCATACTTCTGTCTCTTTCACGTTCGGTTCGATCCCGCCGCGAGCCTCCTTGTTTTGAACCAACTCCATAAAATGACAGCTGAATCAAACGCTCTTTTCGTAAGCCGAGCCTCAAGCGTTCCTCAAGAGCACGCCTACCGACGGGGTCCTCGCATTGTGGCCATCGAGACGGTGGTGCCGCACGACATCATGCCCGGCTTACTGGCAGTGCGGATTCATACCGATGCCGGATCCGTTGGCGGAGTGCCTGTGATTGGGCATGGCGAAACTTACTACATTCCGACGGCGGCAGCGGCAGTGCTGCACGACTTCATGTCGCATCGGTTGTTGGGCAGCGACGCCCGAGCAATCGAGAGCCACTGGCGATTCCTCTTTGAACGGATGACGGCCTTCGGCGGCACCGGGGCAGAATTCCGAGCGCTGTCGGCCGTCGATGTGGCGCTGTGGGATATCGCCGGCCAACTCGCCGAGCAACCAGTCTGGCGTTTGCTGGGCGGCCCGGTTCGGGATCTCGTGCCTGTCTACAACAGTTGCGGCGGGCCGTTGTACGGTCGCACCAACCGCCAAGCACCAACATCCGTAGGATGGCCTGGGCATGGGGACTCTGGCCAACCGGGGCCGCTGGAAGATAATTATGCGAGCGTTCATACACCGGCAGACCTCGCCGAAGAGCTCGTGCAGCTTGGGTATAAGGGAATGAAGCTGTGGTCTTTTGATGCGGTCTATCGGCGGCAAGGCGGTCACTTTCTTTCGGCAAAAGATGTGCGCGAGGGCATCGCTCCGTTTGAACAGATTCGAGAACGGGTTGGCGACTCGATTGAATTGATGCTGGATGGGCACGGCTTCTTCTCGCTGGCGGCTGCCCGGCGCATTGCCGAAGGCATGCGGGCTATCCGTCCGCTCTGGATGGAAGACGTGCTCCGGCCGGACTCGGTTGAGGCGATGGCGGCATTCCGGGCCGAGATCGATGTGCCGATCGCGGTGAGCGAAATGCTGATCATGGCCGACCACTACCGTCAGGTTTTAGACGCGCGTGCGGCGGACTACGTCATGATCGATCCCACGTGGGTTGGCGGCATCACGGCAACGCGTCGCATCGCAGATTTGGCTCAACTCTACAACGTGCCAACTTTGATGCACGACTGCACCGGACCATTCACGCTGCTGGCCGGGATCAATGTGGCGGCTGCTCATTGCGGTGTGGCGTTTCAAGAAACGGTGCGGGCGCACATTGCAACGCTCTACCCGCTCCTGATCGATGAGAATGTGAAGATTGCAGACGGACACATCGCAATCCCCACACGGCCAGGCATTGGGGCGCGGTGGCTGCCCGAATTATTTCAGCCGGAGCACCCTGGCTATAGGAGGTCGAGCCTGTAGCCCCACACGCTCACAAGACCCAATCCCCTTCTTCACTTCAATTCTTTTTTTCCTCGCCCAGGTACTCTCTCCTTCTTCGCATGACAGAACCCCTTTTTATCCCGCTGTGCCCGCGGCCCGTGCACGGCTCCATCCGCCCCCCTGGTTCCAAGAGCATCACCAATCGTGCGATGGTGTGCGCGAGTTTGGCTCGTGGCACAAGCCTTTTGTCTGGTGTGCTCGATAGTCAAGACACGCGAGTGATGGCCGAGGGCCTGGCCGCATTGGGAATTTCTATTGTGCCCAAATGGCAGGGCAAAACAATTCGCGTTGGAGGATGCGGCGGCACAATCCCGGCAGGACACGCTTCGATCGACTGTGCCGCCAGTGGCACAACTATCCGCTTTCTCTCGGCAGTCTGCGGCCTGGGCCACGGCACATTTCGGCTCGACGGCACGCCTCGCATGCGCCAGCGACCCATTGGCGATTTGCTCGAGGCCCTTCGCAGTCTTGGCGTCGATGCCTCCGCTGAGAGCCCCGGCGACTGCCCGCCTGTTGTCGTGCGATCACAGGGACTGGCCGGCGGAAACACCACCATACGTGGTAATACTTCGAGCCAGTTTGCAAGCGGTCTGGCCATGATCGCGCCGTGCACGCCCCTCGGCATGACGCTCGATTTTGAAGGACGGTTGGTTTCGATGCCCTATCTGGAAATCACGCGCCAAGTGATGGCCAGCTTCGGCGCTCACTGCGATTCGACTCTCGCGAGCCGCTGGCAGATCGCTCCAACAGGCTATGCCGCGGCCGACTACGCGATCGAGCCCGATGCCTCAGCGGCCAGCTATTTTTTTGCCGCCGCAGCCATCACCGGTGGCAGCGTGCGAGTGGAGGGGCTTTCGAGAAAAAGTATGCAGGGCGATATCGGCTTCTGCGACGTCTTGGAAAAGATGGGCTGTGCAGTGCAGTGGAACAACGACGCAACCAGCCAATCAATCACTGTCAGCGGACGAGCCCAGCGAGGTATCGATATCGATATGAACGCCATCAGCGATACGGTGCCCACGTTGGCCGTCGTCGCATTATTTGCCGATGGACCGACCACGATTCGCAACGTGGCGCACATACGCGACAAGGAGACAGACCGGATCCGCGATCTGGCCTGCGAACTCCGCAAACTTGGAGCCGATGTCAGCGAACACGCCGATGGGCTCACCATCCGTCCGCTCCTCCAGCCGAGAACGCTGCAGGCGGTAACGCTTGCCACCTACGACGACCACCGCATGGCCATGAGCCTTTCGCTGGCAGGGTTGCGAGTGCCGGGCGTGGGTATTCTGGATCCGGCCTGTGTGGGCAAAACGTTTCCCGACTACTGGCAACAACTGGCAACCATCGCCATGCTAGACACAGTCCGTTGGCCGATCGCGTTTCAGCCGCCCAAACCCTGATTCATTCGGATCCTTAGTCGATCGCCGTCCAGCCGACGTCGCCCGAGAGGCCGATGCTCGCAGCCTGCTCCAGCACCCATTCGGCCTGCTCGATGAGTTCGTCGACTCGCGTTGACTGCAACCGATCGGCTGCGATCTCCTCGACCAACGGCGAAGCAATCTCTACCGACGACTCGCACGCGCTGACCGATGCCGACGACTCTGACGCGATGGAGGATTCCATCGATGCATCCATGGCTAAAAAACCGCCGCCGCAGTGCTGGCAAAAAACCCGTTTGCCAAGCAGCGTGACACGGATGCGAAGCGTGCGACCGCACACTGGACATCCTTGATGATAATAGACTGGGTTTCCCATCGACTTGCCCTCCGTGAAGAAACCGCAATTGCGGGCCTTTCCGACAGGCCCAAGTCTATGGCTGCGAGGGGCAATTCACAATTCCCGATTTCATGAGATTTCCGCAAGGTTTGTGAGCCCATCTGCACCCCCTGCCAAACCCTCCAAAGTGCCAAAATAGGGTCTGGCAAAAGGTACTTGAGCCCACAATCCCTATCCAGATGCAATTTTTGTTAGGCTTGTGCATCGGGGGTTGTGCCTCCCGATAATAAAAGCTCGACGACCCTGCGATGCAACGTCCTTGGCTGGCCGCAATCGTTATTCTCTTTTGGTGCCTCACAACCAGTTGGCTGGTTGTTGAGAAAATTCTGCCTGCGCTGAGGACGGGTTCGCCTCCTGGCTACCAGGCATTGTATGCCTCGAATAACCGGCTCATCCCCGTGGCGTGGACGGTGCATTGGAACGGCCAACCGCTGGGATGGGCCACCAGTCAATCGCAGACCGTCGACGGCGGGAGCATCTGCGTCGAGAGCCTGCTTCACTTGGATCGCCTCCCTCTGGATAAAATTTTACCGGTATGGATCAAGCCAATGCTGCACCGCGTCAGCGATCCCATCACGTTTGAGGCCCGAGGCAGTCTTTTGATCGATGCCACCGGCCACCTCAAATCATTTCATTCCACCGTGGACCTCCCCGGCACGAATGACAAGGTCTTTCTGAACGGCACAGTCGCTGACGATCAGGTTCATGTCGTTCTTCGCGCACGCGACATTCGCTACGAGGCCAGCCGCTATCTCCCTAGCAGCCTCACGATCGGCGATGAACTCTCACCTCAAGCGACGCTACCAGGGCTCTCCGAGGGTCGCCGCTGGACGGTGCCCGTGTACAATCCACTCAGGGCGAGCCAATCGCCAATCGAAGTGCTACACGCAGAAGTGATCGGTGACCAGACATTGTTTTGGGAGGATCATCTCATACGAGTGCAGGTAGTCGTGTACCGCGACGATCCCTCGTCCCATCACGAACCCCGATCCCAGTTGTGGGTAGCTCATGACGGGCGAGTGCTCAGGCAGGAGACCGCGATTCTTGGCTCACGCATCACATTCATACGACGTTCCGATGCCGCTGCCAAAATACTGGCCGCCGGTCTGACGGAGTACATTCCGGACGTGAATGAAGAACCATGATTGAATTCGATCACGTCACCCGCACGTACGGCCCCAAGACTGCAGTCGCCGACGTCTCGCTGGCGATTCCAAGAGGCGAACTGTTTGCCTTGCTCGGTCCCAACGGCGCCGGTAAAACCACAACGATTCGCATGCTCGTTGGACTGCTGCGGCCCTCGCGTGGGACGGTGCGAGTCAGCGGCTTTGACATGGTGAAAGACCCTCGCAACGCGCACTTGCACATCGGGTATGTGCCCGATGAACCCTGCCTCTACGACAAGCTCACTGGGCGAGAATTTCTTTGGTTTATTGCCGATATGTTTGGCCTGCCACGGCATCTGGCTACCCAGCGGATTGCAACCGAGATCGACCACTTCGAACTCTCTGAATTCGCCGATGATCTGGCAGAAAGCTATTCGCTTGGGATGAAGCAGCGGCTCGTTTTTGCCGCCTCGCTCCTCCACGATCCAGATGTGCTTGTGCTCGACGAACCGATGGTGGGCCTCGACCCCCGCAGCGTGCGCATCGTGAAAGACCTCCTGAAGGCTCGCACGCAGGAGGGGATGACTGTGTTCATGTCGACCCACACACTTGCGATGGCCGAAGAGATGGCCGATCGGGTGGGAATCATGGTGCGAGGGCAACTGCGATTCCTCGGCACGGTCAGTGAACTTCGCGATCAAATGGCGCTGGAAACGACGAGCCTCGAGCAACTCTATCTCGAACTCACATCGCCGCGGTCGCAGAGAGCCCCATGAACCTCCCTTCCATTTCCAAAACGGCTGCGTCGGTCGCCTCACAGCCTTACAGTTCGTCGAATAGTTCCTGCCATTTACTTTCCATTGAGCAGGAGTCGCGGCTCTGCTTCCGGCTGAGGGCCCGCATTGCCTATGCCACGCTTTGCACCATGCTCGCGGGCTCTCGGCTGCGGCTGTGTCTTGTTGTGGTTTTGAGCGCGGTGTTTTGGGGCTCGCTCTACGCTCTCTTCGTTGAAGCGTTCACGTTTCTCAACGTGCTCCATGCAGAAATCGTCGGCGTGATGTTCAACGCATTTTTCTCGTCACTGATGATCATGCTGGTCTTTTCGACCGGCATCCTGATCTACGGCGGTATGTACTGCACACCCGAAGCTCGAATGTTCATGACGTTGCCCATCCGATCAGAGGCAATCTTTTCCCATAAGTTTCAGGAATCGCTCTGGTTTTCGAGTTGGGGATTTATCTTGCTCGGCAGCCCAATGCTCGTTGCCTATGGCGTGGTCCGAGAGTCGCCATGGACCTACTTCTGCTTGCTGCTCCCTTTTATGATCTCGTTTGTGGTCATTCCCGCAACCGTTGGGAGCATTCTATGCATGGCGATGGTGGCCTGGCTGCCGAGGCTGCGAATGCATGCGATTTCGATCGGCCTGACGGCCACGTGCATCGGTGGACTCTGGATGACGTGGTCGACCCTCTCATCGGTTCGACTGGATAGCCTGTCGCCGGTATGGTTTGAACAGACATTCAATCGCCTGGCGATGACAGAGCAGAAGCTATTTCCGAGTTGGTGGCTCTCGTGTGGCTTGATTGAAAGCGCGAGGGTCGGCAAGACGCCCGGCGAATCCTTTGAGTCGTTCCTTGAGTCGCTGAAATTTCTTTCCGTACTGGTTGCCAACGGATTGCTCCTGCAATTATTGGCCGGCTGTCTGGCCCGTCATGCCTATCGCCTCGGCTTCAGCCAACTTGCGGGGGAGGTGCCGGCCCGGCGGCAACGTCCGATCGGCTGGTTTGATCAAATGCTTACAAACGCCGGATCCTCAGCGAGCAAACCGCTGCGGTTGCTGATCGTGAAAGATCTGCGGCTCTTCCGCCGGGACATCTCGCAGTGGTCGCAGTTTGTTATCTTTTTTGGTCTCCTTGGCCTCTATTTCCTGAACGTACGTTCGTTTCACTACAACACCACATATGCCTCGCTGATCGGCTTTTTAAACCTAGCCGTGGTGGGGCTTATTCTTTCCACGTTCACCACACGGTTTGTATTTCCAATGATCAGCCTTGAGGGACGGCGATTTTGGATTCTGGGCCTGCTGCCTGTGCATCGGGATTCCATCGTATGGTCGAAGTTTCTCTTTTCCTTTCTGGGTGGAATCTTCCCATGCTGCGGCCTCGTGCTACTCAGCGACGTGATGCTCGGCATAGACACGCGAGGGATCCTGATTCACGAGTTGTGCTGTGTCATGCTCTGCATGGGTCTTTCCGGCATCGCCGTCGGCCTCGGTGCCAGAATGCCCGACCTGCGGGAGTCTTCTCCCTCGAAAATCGCCGCGGGCTTTGGAGGCACTTTGAGCCTCGTGGTGAGTTCGCTCTTTATCATGGTGGTTGTGATTGTGGCCGCGCTGCCGACCCATCTTTTTCTGTTCACGCACGCGTTTGGTCAGGGCGCATCGGAGTCGGCAGGATTCCTACTCTGGGCGGGGAGCACATCGGGGGTTGCCACAAGCATGGGGCTTGTGATCTTCGTGAGCCTCGTTGCCACGTGCGTGCCGCTGGCATTTGGATTACGATCATTTCGAAGGCTGGAACCCTAACTGCCCGTGGAAAAAGCCCATGAATGGCTTTTTCCACGGGCAGTTAGCGGAGCGACTTTTTTGCGGTTTCTATCGGGTAGGATTCGTCAAGCCATCCGCCTTCGGTAACCGCAAGCACCATGCAGCAAAGATCTTTTTCTGAACGCTTTTTTTCGCAACGCAATTTGCCGTTACTTGCTGACTGTGCTTCCGCCGCAGGCACCCGCTTCGTACGCACTCCACAGATTGGCGCAGTGCAATATCTCAACACGAAGCCGCTGGTGCATGGGCTGTCTGGCTTTGGTTTCGATGTTTCATACGATCTGCCAAGCCGTCTCGCCGATCAGCTTGCCGACGGACGACTCGATGTGGCTCTCATCCCATCGATTGAACTGTTTCGTGGCAACGACTACCGGGTTGTCTCCGATGCGTGCATCGGCTGTTGCGGGCCCGTGATGAGCGTGAAGCTTTTCTTTCGGACATCGCCTGCCCGTGTCGTGCGACTGGCAGTTGATGAGGGGTCTCGTACGAGTGCCACGCTGGCCCGGATCCTCTTGGCAGAGCGTTTTGGCGTTCTCCCACGGGTGGAAGTGTTGCCGATTGGTGACCGCATAACCGACACCGATGCTGATGCGGTGCTCCTCATAGGCGACCGTGCGATCAGTCAGGGGGACGCGTTCGCTGGTGGTTCGTTTCAATTGGTCTGGGATCTGGGCGACGAATGGTGCCGCTGGAAAGGCCTGCCGTTTGTGTTTGCCGTATGGGCCGCACGCGGCAGTGTGACCTCGGAAGAACTCAAACGAATCTCGCCGCTTCTTGCGGCCGCCCGTGATAGCGGCAAGGCAAATCTCGCAGCCATCGCCTCTGCCGAAGCCGCGTCGCATGGCCTGACTGTGCCACAGTGCCTCAGCTACCTCCGAGACAACCTACAATATCATCTCGGCCCACAGGAGCGAAAGTCGCTCTCTCTATTTTACGCCCATGCCGTCACACTCTCCTTAGCCCCCACCGGCCTCGACATGGCCAAATCCCTCGCCACTGTGCCCTAATACCTGTCGCTGACTCTTTGCCTCTTCTTGTCGCTTGTAAAACAAGCACTGTGTACGCCGTATGGATGCCTCACTCGACTACGTTTTGGATGCCACAACTGCGGGTGTGCGGCTCAATGCCACCAATGCCCTGCGGCTCTTGGAATCGAATCGTTTGGCCGCAATTGGCCGCGCGGCTCACTTCGTAACCAGTCGGCTCCATCCCGAGCCGTATCGCACCTACAACATTGATCGGAATGTGAACTACACGAACATCTGCACAGCAGTGTGCGACTTTTGCGCATTTTATCGCCCACCCAAGCATACCGAAGGCTATGTGCTGGACCGTGATGTTTTGCTAGCCAAGATTGAAGAGACTGTAGCGCTCGGTGGCGATCAAATTCTGATGCAAGGCGGGCTCCATCCCACACTCCCGCTGACGTGGTACGAGGAACTGCTGCAAGATATCAAGTCGCACTTCCCGCAGGTGAACATCCACGGTTTTTCACCACCGGAGATCCACCACTTCTGCAAAGTATCCAAGCGACCGCTGCGGGAAGTGCTCGAACGTCTGGCGCACGCCGGCCTAGGATCGTTGCCCGGTGGCGGTGGCGAGATCCTTGTGGATCGAGTGCGGGAAGGGATGACTCGCGGAAAAGTGCTCACCGACGACTGGCTTGAGGTGCACAGGCAGTGGCATGCTCTCGGCGGCAAGAGCACAGCCACGATGATGTTTGGCCACATTGAGACACTTGCCGAGCGGATCGAACACCTCGATCGCTTGCGGAAACTGCAAGACGAGACGGGCGGTTTCACGGCATTTATTTGCTGGTCATTTCAGCCTGAACACACGGCCATGAGCGACATTCCTCCGGCCGGTCCGTTTGCTTACCTCCAAACCCAAGCGATCGCGAGACTCTATCTCGACAACTTCCCAAACATCCAGTCGAGTTGGGTGACGCAGGGCCGGGAGATCGGTCAACTGGCACTACTGTTTGGTGCCAACGACATGGGGAGCCTCATGATCGAGGAAAATGTTGTGAGTGCCGCTGGCACCGTGCACCACCTCACGCTTGAGCAGATGCGATCGGCAATCTCCGAACTGGGGTGGACGCCCCGTCGTCGCAACGTCTTCTACGAAATCTTCGAAGAAGATCCAGCAGCGATGGATCGACCGCCAACCGGCAGCGTGCAACTGCCCGTCCTTGCGGCCGCACCGTGAGCCGCGCGCAGAAATCATCCGGCCTGACGCTGCGGGCACGGCATATTCTGCCGATGTGCTTCGGTCCAATCGACTCCGGATGGATTCGCATCCAGCAGGGCCGAATCGTGGCCATGGGCCGTCGATCGCCCCCTGGAAGCGTGCTGGACCTCGGCGATGCGATTGTGCTGCCGGGCTTGGTCAACGCCCACACACACCTGGAGTTTTCTGATCAGGCGCAGCCACTCTCCGGCGACGGGGGCTTGCCGGAGTGGATCCAGCGGGTGATGCGTGTGCGACGGGCTCGGGCCGATCTTCTGGCTGAGGATTCCGAGTCTGCTCGCCAGCATACTGCCGCCAGAATAGCTGAGGCCGTTGGCCGAGGGCTGCAAGAAAGCGCCGCAGCAGGCGTGACGGCGATTGGTGAGATCGTAACGGCCTTCGTGCCAGATGCTTTGAGCAGCATCGGGCCGCGAGTGCGAGCCTACCGCGAGTCCATTGGCCTCTCGTCTGCAGCCGTTGATGCCAGCCATTCACAGCTTGTGTGCGATCTGGACCGACTCGCAGCCAGGGGGATCGCGGCGGGCATCTCGCCGCACGCACCTTATTCCGTGGCCGCTTCGCTGGGCAACAAACTCCTTCACACGGCCCGGCTGCGGCGATTGCCCGTCGCGATGCACCTCGCGGAAAGCCCGCACGAAGATGCCTTGCTGGCCCGAGGCGCTGGCCCCTTTCGGACGCTGCTTGAAAATCTTGGCGTGTGGCAGTCCGACTCACCACCGCAGTTGCTCTCGGCTGCCGACTGGATTACGAAGCTCTCTCGTGCGGCCCGTGGATTGGTTGTGCACGGAACATTTCTGGCAGAGAGTGGAGATGGCGAAGCGATTGCCAGGCTCTCGTATCACCGCGATCGGCTCGCCGTGGCGATCTGCCCTCGCACCACCCAGTTGCTTTCTGGCGTGCTGCCGCCACTGGCCCGCTTCCGCAACGCTGGCATCCGCGTGGCCATCGGCACCGACAGCCGCGCATCCAGTCCGGATCTTTCGGTCCTCGCCGAGTGCCGAGTGCTCGTGGATGCTGGACTGGCCAGCCCAGAAGAGGTGCTCAGAATGGCAACTCAGCACGCCGCCTGGGCGGTGGCCATGGAACACCGATCCGGCAGCCTCGCGATCGGCCGTCCCGCCGATCTCGCCATTGTTCGGCCAACTACGTTTCCAAAGGATCCGTACGAATCTGCGATTGATCTCTCAACGGCCGTCGTTGCCACATTGCGAAGTGGACGAGTGATCGCGGGTGAACTCCCGGGGGCGAGTGTCCTGAGTCAGATCTCAGCGAAGGGGGATCTGCTACCACACATGCGACGGTGACGACCCGGTTACAAGGCGTACCTTACAGCCGGCAGTTGGAAATAGCCGTCTCCACGATGGCCGAGGCACCAATCACTTCAAGGCGTTCGATAATCCCGTGGGCCTCGCTCCGCCGCACCATGGCCCGAACAGCACACCACGCTGGATCCTCGAGCGCACTGACCGTTGGCGAATTAAATCCTGGCGTGATCTTCTCCGCAGCAGCGAGGCCCGAGCGGGGGATATTATATTCCAAGAGCGAATAGCTGCGGGCGATCACGATGCCTTCCAACCGCCGTACGATCCGATCGGCGAGGGCTGCATCCCGCACGTGTTTGTTTTGCACGAGCACTGTTTCGTAGCAGCCAATCTCGTCGATGACTCGCAGCCGATTGGCAGCCAGCGTGCTGCCGGTCTCGACTAAATCTACGATTGCATCCGCAACACCCAGTTGGATCATCACCTCGACGCTGCCAGAGAGCTCCACGAAGTGCGCCTCCACCCCACGCTGTGCAAGCCACGTGCGCGTAATGTTCGGAAAGCTGGTTGCAATCCGCTGACCGGCAAGGTACCGGGCTTCCTGAACGGACGACTCTTCTGCCACGCAGAGGGCCAGCCGACAGCTCCCGATTCCCAGATCGAGCCGGTGGATCAGCGACGCGCCACTTTCGGCAACGAGATCAGCCCCAGTGATCCCCATATCGATCGCGCCTTCGGCAGCCAGCACTGGGATGTCGTCGGTGCGCAGAAATGTCATCTCAACGGGCATGTCGCGGCAGCGAGCAAAAAGGCTGCGTTCGGGCCGGCGAAATGTCAGTCCCGCCTCATGCAACAGTTGAGCGGAGATATCGGCCAGCCGGCCCTTGCTGGGCAGTCCGATGCGGAGAAGCCGCTGATGCGTCTGATCATTCACGTTGATTCTCCACCGTTCGCTTGTGGCACACCCGGTGCACGTGCCTTGCGGGACGCCTTCTCTTCGAGGCCCGAAATGCCAAAACGTCTGGCCAACTCATCTTCAACCTGTGCCAAGGGTACCTCGCGAAATGCCAGTAGGACGAGCATGTGGTACAGAAGGTCAGCGGCCTCTGACACCACGCGTTCGGCAGATTCTGCTTTCGCAGCCGCGACGAGCTCGCCGGCTTCTTCGGTCACCTTCTCGCCGATCTTTTCCACGCCTCCGGAAAAAAGCCGGCTGGTGTAGGATTCTAAACTCGGCTGGCTTTTCCGCGACACGACGACATGCTCGAGGCTTTCGAGCGTTTCTCCCACACGGCGCATCACATGGCTCCCGATCCTACGCACACTCAATCTCCCTCGGCCGACGGGCCGGGGCCTGCAACTCTAGCATGCCGGGGCCAGAATGCCGCCCCTCTGGCCCCCACGCACCGGCCAAGGACCACCGGACTGGTGCTGCACCACGACTGCTGGTTTCTCTCGGGGCCGACGGCCGTAGGGAAATCGGCGTTGGCAATCGATCTGGCCGGCCGATTGGGGGCCGAAATTGTGAGCGCCGATTCGATGGCCGTCTACCGGGGCCTCGATATTGGCACGGCCAAACCCACGCCACAGGAGCAGGCCCGCGCGCAACACCACGTGATCGATGTTGTGGCTCCCAGCGAATCCTACAGCGTGGCTCGATGGCTGGCCGATGCCGGCCGTGCTGTCGACGCGATCCGATTGCGTGGCAACAAAATACTCTTTGTGGGGGGAACGCCGCTCTACTTCCGGAGCGTGCGGGATGGCCTCGCCCTGCTGCCCGAGGGCGACCCAGAATTGCGATGCGCGCTTCTGGCAGAAGCAGCACGCTCAAGCCCTCTGGCGCTCCACGCGAAGCTCGCCACGATCGACCCCAGAGCGGCTGCGAGACTCCATCCCAACGATACCAGGCGTATTGTGCGTGCATTAGAAGTGGCGCAGACCACTGGCCGCACGCTCAGCGAATCGTTCTCTCCCAACCCCCATCCTGTGTTCACCACCCAGATGATGATTCTGGATATATCGCGGCGGTTGTTGATCGCACGCATCGAGCAACGTGTGACGGAAATGTTTTCTCGTGGTTTGGTTGAAGAGGTGCAGGCTGCCTCGGCTCTTCCTGGCGGCATTGGACCGACTGCCCGGCAGGGCGCCGGTTATGCAGAATCGCTCGATCTGCTTGCGGGCCGCATCGCTCTGCCAGAGGCCATCCGTCGGACGCAGCAACGCACGCGGCAACTGGCCAAACGGCAACTCACCTGGCTCCGCAGTTTTCAGGACGCCGTCTGGATTACCGCCTGATCCGGAATGCCCAGCCAAACGGAACTCGCGTCGGCTGGAGTGGTGCTCGAGCAAAAGCCGCTTTGAGGCTCATAGCGGCAGGGCACGCAGGCTGCGAAACTCAACTTTCATCAACACTCCACTGTGAATCTGAAGGCCGATCGGCGCAGGATCGCTGTACCCGTCGCTCGTATAGCGAGCAACTTTCTCGCCGTTGAGCCAAACCGTAAACGTGTTGCCCTTGGCTTCAACGCGAATGCGGTTCCAATCGTTGAGCTTGAACAGTTCGGCAGCGCGTTTGGCCTGTGCCTCTTCGGGATACTTGTTCGTGTAGAAAGAACAGGTCATGTCTCGCTGCAGGCTCCGCGACACGCCGATCTGCACCTGGAGTTCCGGCTTCCTGACAACAATGCCGCTGTCGATCTCGCCGCGAAATCGAACCTCTGTTTCAAAGACCACGTCACCGTAGGACTTTTCTGTGTAGAGCATCGACGTTTTCTTGTCGGCATCGCTCTGCCCAATGATCGTGCCAGAGTCGACCGTCCAGTACGGCTCCGGAGGAACCTTCCAGCCCGTGAGGTCCTTGCCGTTAAAAATGAACGGGAGTGATTCGCTCGTTGCATCGTCGTCAGCCTGGCAGGCCGGCGGGAGAACACATGGCAAGAGTGCCGCCAGCAACAAAGCGTGGCGACAACCCGATGGCAAATGCATATGCATATAGGAAGGCTCCTGGGTGGGTTGTTGTTCGTTGTCCTGATCCTCGTGACACGGAAAGAAGTATGCAGCATCCAGACCGGTAGCTGGAGTCCACTTGTCTGAAGTGCTAGCACGGGCCAGTGCTAGCACTGGATGTGGTGGGTCCAGCGGTGAGCGACCACAAAATCCAAACATTTGCTTGCACTTGATTTTGTGGCCGCTACGTTCTGCCTCGTTGCAGCCAACGGCATTGCGAAGCGGTGCCTGCGGTAACCAATAACGGCTCAAACGCGATATTGGCCCGGACACCCAAGGAGGGGTGCCTGGCCCGGTGCCCGAATGGCAGCCGCCCGCTGGTAAAGCTCGTGCAGGATGATCGTTGAATCCTGAGGGCCACACAGCGGTCGGGTGATCCGTGCGGATGCTCCGGGGGTCATTACGACCACCTCGTGTTGGAACCGGTCGGATGAAAATCTGACATCACACGCAAGGAGAAGGATCTCAATGGCTGCCAAACCTCTCATCGGCATCAACACGGATTACCGTTCCACCCGCAAGGAACACGCGGCGCTCTCGTTTGTTGCGGCTGGCTACTACGACGGAATTACTGCCTCGGGTGGGATTCCGGTGATCCTTCCTCCATTGGCCGACGAGGACGATATCGTTCGCCTGCTCGACTTACTCGATGGAGTGGTGCTCGTGGGGGGCGCCGATCTCGACCCCAGACGCGATGGCTACATGCCCCACCCGGCCGTGCGGCCAATGGATGCCCGACGGGAAGATTTTGATCGCATGCTCGTGAAGCATATCTGCCGCCGCCACATGACAGTGCTGGCTGTTGGCAGTGGCATGCAATTGCTCAACATCACCGAGGGCGGCACGCTCTTCCTGCATATCCCCGAAGATCTCCCCAAGGCCCTGCCGCACAAAGACCTGATCGACACGTCGCACCGCCATGCCTTGATCGTGGAACGTGGTTCCGCCATGGAGCGGGTCTACGGCGAAGGCGAAATCCGCGTCAACAGCATGCATCACATGGCTATCGATGATGTGGCCGCCAGCTTCAAAGTCACAGCCCGCGCACCCGACGGAGTGATCGAGGCGATCGAAAGCGCCGTGGAAGGCTGGGTGGCCATTGGCACGCAGTTTCATCCAGAGGCAGATAGCGCCTCAGCCCTCGATGTAAAAATCTTCGAGGAGTTTGTCATCGGCATCACAGGGGAAGTGCCAGAGATGCGTCTGGTTGCCTGAGGCTAGCGTTGCCACTCGCTTCGGCGTTCTTGGGAACGTCAACTCGGTATCGTCAGTCGGTAGATCTCAACATGGGGCCCGCTCGTCGCACCTCGCGGCCGGCGGGCCTTTGTCTTCACCACACCCAACCCCACCGCCCGACAGGCTGCCATAAAGCCAGCCGCCTTGGCTCGGCATGGGTCCGCCACCATCGCCAATCCGCCATCGGACAGCGTGCGAGCGATTGCGCCTGCGAGCGCCTGTGGGTGGTGTGTTTCGTACAGCACATCCGCAGCGACAACGCGGTCAAAACGATTCAGATCCGCTGGCATATTTCTCCAGTCGAGCACGCGGGTGACGAGGGCCGGAAGGCTATTTTTCTGTGCGTTAAATTGCACGCCCGCAAGCGCGCATGTCTCATAATCGCTCGCGGTGACGGCGAAGCCCACCCGTGCTGCGACAAGTGACGGCAATCCGAGGCCGCATCCCAATTCCAGAAGCGACAGCCCGCTCCCATCCATCTCGGCGAGTTCCTCGGCCAGCACGATGGCCGACTCCCAGACGTCTGCCCAATACGGAATACGCTCATCGTTCTCAAAAGCCGCGAGATCGATCAACGCCTCCATATCGGGGGGCCGCCAGATACTCACGGGACTGCCATTGATCCGAATCCGACGCTCTACAGGCGAAAATCGCTCGAATTCCATCGACGCTGCCTCCGTGACTCTGGCCCATTATCAGCCGTTATAACCGTCATACACATCATCGAAGCGTTATAATCCTGTCCAGAACGATACCATGTGTCACGATGATTCCGCTCCATCCACGAGCTACTCTGGTCGATACTCTCTCCTGAGAGTTCCCCTGGTCATAACGGCTCCCCTTGCCATAACGGCTCCCCTTGCCATAACGGCTCCCCTTGCCATAACGGCTCCCCTTAGGAAACGATTGTTCCCTTTCCACCCACGCAGGCCCAAGACAGTGTGTCGACGGGCCATCCTCCACACTCTATGTTTTGCGTGGATGAACCGTTCGAGGGCGGGCGAGACCTCCACGATCCTTCCTCTTTTTCTACCATGCTAACCGACTACGACTTACATCTTTTGGGCGAAGGCCGCCACTGGAAGAGCTACGAGAAGCTCGGCAGCCAACTCCATTCAATCGATGGCGTCAATGGCGTCAACTTCGCTGTCTGGGCCCCCAACGCCTCCAGCGTAAGTGTTGTCGGCGACTTCAATGGCTGGGATGGCCGCACCCACCACATGCACAGGCGCATTCCATCTGGTATCTGGGAGCTTTTTATTCCAGGCGTGGGCGTCGGCACCACCTACAAATATCGGGTGCATGCCAATGGCACTGCGAGCGACCGTGCCGACCCCTATGGCTATGGCGCGGAGGTGCCGCCTCGCACAGCATCGCGGGTTGTCGATCTCAATAGCCATCGCTGGACCGACGGCGAATGGATGGCGACTCGCGAATCTCGCAACAGCCTCTCGGCACCGCTGAGCATGTACGAGGTGCATCTGGGAAGTTGGCGTCGGCCCGGCGATGACCCCCTGCGATGGCTCACCTATGCCGAGATCGAGCGAGATCTGGTGCCGTATTGTATCCAGATGGGCTTTACGCACGTGGAGTTTCTCCCCCCAACGGAGCATCCGTTTTCGGCAAGCTGGGGCTATCAAACCATCGGACTGTTTGCAGCCACCAGCCGGTTTGGCTCTCCGCAAGACCTCATGTCGCTCATCGATAGTCTCCACCGCGCCGGCATTGGAGTGATCATCGACTGGGTACCGGCGCATTTTCCGCGCGACGGCCACGGTTTGCGGCTGTTCGACGGCACGGCCCTCTACGAGCACAGCGATCCTCGCAAGGGCGAGCACCCCGACTGGGGCACGCTGATCTTTAATTATGGCCGCAACGAAGTCGCCAACTACCTCATCTCGAGCGCGCTTTTTTGGCTCGATCGCTACCACATCGACGGCCTGCGGGTGGATGCCGTGGCGTCGATGCTCTACCTCGACTACAGCCGCAAAGACGGCGAGTGGGAGCCCAACTGCTTCGGCGGACGCGAGAATCTGGAGGCGATCGAATTCGTCAAGCAATTCAACGTTCAGGTACACCACCACCATCCCGGCGTGCTCACGATCGCGGAAGAATCGACCGCGTGGGCCGGGGTATCGCGGCCAACCTACACAGGCGGCCTCGGCTTCAGCCTGAAGTGGAACATGGGGTGGATGAACGACACGCTGCGATACATGCGGCACGATCCGATCCACCGCAAATACCATCACGACGAACTCACGTTTAGCCTCATTTACGCCTTCCACGAAAACTTTGTTCTGCCGCTCTCGCACGATGAAGTTGTACACGGCAAGGGATCGCTCATCGATCAGATGCCAGGTGATCTGTGGCAAAAGTTTGCAAACCTTCGTCTGCTTTACGCCTATATGTGGTGCCACCCCGGTAAGAAACTTCTCTTTATGGGTGGCGAATTTGGACAGTGGCAGGAATGGAATGTGGACGAGAGCTTGCAGTGGCATCTGCTGCAGTGGGACAACCACAAGGGACTTTCAAAAGCACTGGCCGACATCAACGCCTTGGTTCGGCGAGAGCCGGCGCTCCACGAACTGGATTTTGAAGCCCGTGGCTTCGAGTGGGTGGATTGCCACAATTGGCAGGACAGCGTGCTCATTTTTATCCGTCGAGCGATCAACCCAGAAGACTTCCTCATCGTATGCTGCAACTTCACTCCAGTGCCACGCGATGTCTACCGTGTGGGCGTGCC
>QWQH01000094.1 GCA_003670915.1 Planctomycetota bacterium
ATCATGGCTGATGCCCCTGACGACAATGGCGAGAAGAGCAGCAACCACCCAGGAGGACTCCATTATGTGCTCTACGAAGATGGCCATGTGGAGCGACTCTTTCTGGATGATATCAGTCGCAACGATCATCTTTTTAAGAATCACGCCGGGCAACCGGCTGCTGGTATCGATCACAATGATGCCGTCATCGGCAGTTCACACTGGCAACCCTAGATCGCATTCAACGAATGGGTAGCGTTGCGGCGACGATCCAGCAAGCCGAGGCTCTTGCGTGACGGCGAACGCTCCACAAGAAGCCGTCGAGCTATTCAATCTCATGAGCCCGATGCGTGCTGCCCACGTCCCGACGCATTACTTGCTAGCGATGGACTGTTGAGCTGCTTCGGCCACAGCTTCAGGCGTGATACCAAAGTGTTTGTACAGCACATCGGCCGGGGCCGATGCCCCAAAGCTTTTCATCCCCACAAAACGGCCGAGTGGTCCGATCCATTTGTCCCATCCGAAGCCACAGGCTGCTTCGCAGGCAACCCTCGCGGCCACGGCCTGTGGCAGAACGCTCTCTCGATAGGCCGCATCTTGCGATTCAAAGAGGTCCCAGCACGGCATGCTCACAACTCGAGCATGCACGCCACGGGCTTCCAGCAATACCGCCGCGTCGAGGCAGATCTGCACCTCGCTGCCCGTGCCGATCAGAATGCAGTCGGGCTTACCACCAGGGGCATCCTTGAGGACATACGCGCCCTTGGCGACGCCGGAGGCTGAGCCGAATGCCGTACGGTCGAGCGTAGGGAGGTTTTGACGACTCAGTACGAGCACTGCCGGCCGATCGGCGCGACGCATCACAACCCGCCATGTTTCGGCTACTTCGTTGGCATCTCCCGGTCGAAACACGCTGAGCCCTGGGACAGCGCGGGCACTGGCGAGTTGTTCGATTGGCTGATGCGTTGGGCCGTCCTCGCCGAGCCCGATTGAGTCGTGCGTGAGAATATAAATCACGCCCAAGTTGCCGATCGCTGAAAGCCGCAGCGACGGCTTGAGGTAGTCGAAGAACACAAAGAATGTGGCGCAGTAGGGCCGGAGGCCAGAGAGGGCCATTCCATTGCAGGCCGCGGCCATGCCGTGCTCGCGGATGCCGAAGTGAAAATTGCGGCCACCGTACGACCCCGGAGCAAAGTCATTGGCCCCGGCTACCAGAGTCATGGTCGATGGGGCGAGATCGGCCGAGCCACCTAGGAACCACGGCACCGCAGCACTCATGGCCGAAAGCACTTTGCCCGAAGAAATACGACTGCCCACACCCTTGGGATCAGCAGGGAACGACGGGAGGTGCTTCTCCCAGTCGGCGGGCATGCGTCCGTCCAGAAAATCTGTCAACTCTGTGGCTAAGACGGGATGCAACTTGGAATAATCAGCCAGCATTTTTTGCCAAGCTTCGTGGGCTTGCTTTCCCCGGGCCCCCATCGTTTTTGCAAAGTGGTCTGGCACTTCGCTGGGTACCAAAAAATGGGCATCCACTGGCCAGCCATACGCCTCCTTTGCCCCCTTGATCTCGTCGGGGCCCAACGGCGCACCGTGTGCCTCGTGCGACCCTGCTTTTTTAGGTGATCCAAAGCCGATTTGGCTTTTGACGATGATCAGCGTCGGCTTTTTTTGCTCCGCCTGAAATGCGCGCAAAGCCTTGCACAAAGCCGCGGTGTCGTTGGCATCGGCAACATGCTCAACGTGCCAGCCAAGCCCTTGAAACCGAGCCGCAACGTCTTCGGTGAAAGCCAGTTCTGTTGTGCCCTCAATCGTGATGGAGTTGTGGTCGTAGATCCAGCAGAGATTCGAAAGCCTGAGGTGACCGGCGATCGAAGCAGCCTCGGCGGCTACCCCCTCCATCAGATCGCCGTCGCTGCACAGCACATACGTGTTGGAATCGAAGAGTTGGTGACCCGGTTGATTGTAATGGGCTCCCAGCCAGCGGGCGGCGATGGCCATGCCGACAGAGTTACCGCAGCCTTGGCCGAGCGGGCCAGTGGTCGTCTCAATCCCGGCTGTCATGTGATGCTCTGGATGCCCCGCACACACGCTTCCCAACTGACGGAAGCGTTTGATGTTGTCGAGTGTCACAGCCGGCTCATGCCGCGATGCATCGGTTGCCCCTCCGCGGCGAATGCCAGCCAGGTGGATGAGCGAATAAAGCAGCATCGATGCGTGTCCGCAGGAGAGCACAAATCGGTCGCGATTTGGCCAGGCTGGATCGGTGGGGTCATACCGCAAAAAATCTTTCCAGACGGTGTAGGCAACAGGGGCCAATGCCATCGGAGTGCCTGGATGGCCGCTCTTGGCCGCTTCGACCGCATCCATCGAGAGCGTGCGAATCGTGTCGATCGCCAGACGATCCAGATCAGCGGCCGGAGACGATCGCGCAGGAGCGGCGACGGGGGTGGGAGCCATGAAAGCGTTTCTCCGAGAAGAGCGGGCCTAAAAAGATGCGTTATTCGTGTGGCGAGAGTGTAGGACCGGGGGCGAATCTGCGTCAACGATTGCACACCCACGCCAAACCAATCCCCATGCGCAGGGGCGGGATCGATTACCGGGCCATGTGCCGTCGGTATTCGTCATCCAGTTCGGAAGCACTTCGTTTGCACAGCCGCCAGAGGGTGTCGGCGTCCACCGTGCCTGTGTAAATGCGAACGAGGTATTCCACAAAAGCCTCTCGGTAGCGGCCTCGCTGGCCGTTCATGAAAAAGTCGGCTAAGCCGGAAATCTGGCTGTAGATCTCCGGCAGGCGTGCGTCAGCTTGGAACTCGCGACGGCCCATCGCCGTGAGTTCTTCCAGCGGCACGTAGAAGTTGTCTTCGAGAAGTCGCTGTCGGGCTGCCGGAGCACGGCCATTCTCAATGCCGCCGAGCGTCCAGCCAAAATCGGTGGCTTGTAGGCTTTCCATAAAGCAAGCGGCAGCCTCGATGGCCCAGAATCCAAAGCGTTCGCCCGCCAGGGGGCTCGTCACTCGCGTCTCGGCAAAAAGTTGATGGGTGGCTTCGTGATAAATCGTTGTTGATTCGAGGCCTCCCGAAAATGCATCGTCGGCGGGATCGTGCTGCGCTTTGGAATCAAAAAACCACGCCGTGTGCGTCGGGCTCCAATAGATGCCAAGCGTGCGGGCAATCGTCGGTTCAAGTGCTTCCATTTGGGCGACATACTCTTTTCGGTTTGCCAGAAGCACCGCGGCGAATGGATCGCGTGCAGCAATGCGGCCGCGGCCCTCCAGCCTTTTTTCAAGTTCGGCCGGTGGGATGGAAAACGCACCAAATATCTGCCGCCAGATGGAGTGCGATTCTTCGAGGTACAAAACTAAAAGGGCGATAGATTCGTGGCTGGCAGTCGATACGATCTGCCAGTGGTCTGAGTTGCATTTCCAGCCGTGGCTGAGCGTGCGGGGCTTGGCAGCATCTTCCGATGCCTTCATCCAGCGGCCTCTGACGTATCGGTCCCCCGCTTCATACCTTGCCAACCGGCCCTTTGGTAGCCAGCCGTGCGCAGCGGAATATTCTTCGCCCTTGTCAAGCCGCCGCGCGGCCTCGGGCCACACCCACGATCCGCCCCGTCGCACCCACCCGCCTGCTTCCCTGGCTTGTGCGTGCTCGGGATCATCCCGCAGCGTTCGGTAGAGCAGTCGCACCGCTGCACAGCTTTGCTGCTGCATGGCTGGTCGGACGGCGTCCTCGGCATCCCCACGGTCGCCTGATGCAGGTGGCTTGCCGCGTGCCCTTGCGGCTGCCAGTGCCATGGAAAACGTCCCGGCGGCGCGTTCCCTTCGTGCGTCGCAGAAGTCAGACCAGATTGCTTGCGCATCGGCTGAAAGAATCCATTCGGGCTGCTCCAGCTTCGGCGGAAGAGTCACGGCCAGCGTCCGACCAGCTTCGTCAGGGAGTCGCCAGTCACGAATGAGCAAAGCGAGTCGTTCATTGCCGCTGCTGGTTGCACGCCGATGGAGTTCAGCTGCAGCCGTTTGCCATTTTTCATCCAGCCCAATCGGTGTCGCAAGAGAGTTTTGGTCCTCAGCTTCGCATACATACAAAGAGGAGGAGCCAACTAGGATCGCTCCGATAAGCGTTGCGGATGTGCGGCCTCGCAGTTTCTGCCACACCGATACGAGCCAGCCAATCATCACAGCCGCGACGTTGATCGTAGAGAGCAGCCAGTAGACGGGATCGATGAGATAATCCCACGCGTTGTCCGACTCTAAGCAGCCGATCTGCCATGCGGCACCAGCCACCACGAGCACAGCCCCAAACGTGTTTTTCTGGAGGAGGAGCACCCCACCGCACATCGCGGCGGCGGCAGCGACACCGGGAGATTTCCAGCCCAGTTCGTACGGGTCAAAAGAGCCCAGCCCCAAGCTGAGAGGATAGAGCAAAAGCCCACAGGTACATCCAAACCAGATTGCGGTGAGCGTGGCACGACGATTCAAAAGCGGTTTGCGAAGGAGGGGTGAGATGCCAAAGTCGAGGAGCAAGATCGACAGCGGAATGGAGAAGTTGGCATTGAAGCTATGGAGCCAGCGGGCCAGCGGCAGCCCATCGATGGGTACAATTGCTAAGGCCCCAGCGACAAGTGGCAGCCAACGCGGGCCGGCATGAGAGAGGCCAGCGGCGTTCATACCAACCTGGATAGACCGGACCACCGCGCCGATGACAATCGCCCAGACCGCCACGGGATACCACCACTCAACCATAAAAAAGCTTATCCAATCCAAAGCGTATCCAACTCGGGAGGGCGAGTCGGATGCGCGGTGCGACACTCCTCACGTCACAGGCTTGCGAACTTGCGAGAGAATCCACGCTTCATTCATGGCAACATGCCTGATTCGTTTCATCTTCCACGAATAGACCAGATGCACGCATCCGGTGGCATCCTGAATCATATAGGGATAGGCAAAGTTTTCATGTGCCTCGTCGTCAAGCGTTGCGACCTGCTGCCAATCGTTCGAAAAAACAGGCGAGCCATCTGGGCCTGGAGAACCCTCTGCAATTGCCACACTCAGGTTATGCCTATTGGAACGTGAATTGTTGAAGACGATCAACATATGCCCGGTCGAGAGGCGGATGGCGGCAACGCTGGCATCTGGGTTTGCAAGCCCCGTTGCCGCTGGTGGCGACCATGTGTGTCCGGCATCCGCGGTTCGCTGTACAAAGAGTTGCCGCGTCTTGGAATGGTTGCGAAGATACGCCACAGCGTGGTCGCCATTGAGCGGTACAATGGTGGGTTGCAGCATGGATCGCCCCCCAGCCATCCGCGACTTGGTCGCCACCAACCGCTCGCCGTCCCGCCGCAGCCAGAGCATTTCCGGGAATTTGCCAATACATTCGTGATAGACAGGCAGTCCAATTTCGCCGGAGTTGACCAGCACAGGTGCGGCACGCACCAGCTCACTGATGTTGAAAAATGGGCTGAGTGTGAGCCGTTGGCTTTGGCTCCACGTTGCGCCACTATCGCGCGAGCAGCAGGCATTCAGCGAACTCCCCGACCACCCCCCCGCGGCAATCGTTACGTAGACGAGCCACAGTTGGCCGTCGGGCATTGCAAACAGCACCGAGTTGCCGACCTTATCGACATACCGATCGAGATCGCGCATCGCCGTTTGTCGGTCGACGATTCGCTGGGGTGCGCCCCATACCGGATGCTCGCCGCCGCGATTGCCGGAAGTGCTTTGGGTGATGTTCAATGCTGCCGACTCGGCCATCCAGACGGCCACATCCCGGCCACCCTCTCGCGAGCCTGCATACCAGGCGCACGCCAATCCTCCATCGGTCCTCGCACAGATGGACGGACAGTGCACATAGGCGAGTGCGGGATCGTGATCGATAAAGCTGCTGGCAAAAAATGGTGACTCGTTGGCGACGGGTGCCGCTGGCATTCGAAACAACGACCCTGCTGCCGGCAGCGCACTCCGCTCAGGTCGTGGCCAGCACCACATCGCTGCCGCTGCTGACACCAGCATGGTTCGGCGAGTGAGATCCTGCATGATCACGGATCACTCCTCCTTCGGGTAGTGGCCGCGAGACAACGGATCAGGCATCCTCGGCAAAGGCCGAATCAAACTGTCGTTGGCTGGGCGAAAAATCAAGGTTGTGCACAAACTCGCAGGCCTCTGCCGCGCCATGCTCGCGATCCATGCCGCAATCCTCCCACTCCACCGACAGGGGGCCCTCGTAGCCGATCTGGTTGAGCGCACGGATGATCTCTTCGAAGTCGATACCACCCCGGCCAGGTGAACGGAAGTCCCAGCCTCGGCGAGGATCCCCAAAGTTGAGGTGGCTTCCCAGAATGCCGCTCCGTCCGTTGAGCGTGACAACGGCATCCTTGATATGAACATGGTAGATGCGGTCGTGAAACGTCCGGATAAATTCGACCGAGTCAACGCCCTGCCAGTGGAGATGGCTTGGATCAAAATTAAATCCAAATTCCTCGCGGCGGCCGAGTGCATCGAGTGCTCGTTGAGCCGTGACCGTGTCAAATGCAATTTCCGTGGGGTGCACCTCCAGCGCAAATCGCACACCGCACTCAGCAAACACATCCAGAATCGGATTCCAGCGATCGGCAAACTCTTGAAAGCCGGTATCGATCATGGAATTGGGAACTGGAGGAAACGAATAGAGCAGATGCCAGATACTCGAACCTGTAAATCCATTCACGACGGACACGCCGAGTTTTTGCGCGGCCCTCGCCGTACGTTTCATTTCTTCAGCTGCGCGGCGGTTGACTCCGGCTGGATCACCGTCGCCCCAGACGTGCGGCGGCAGGATCGTTTTATGCCGCTCGTCAATCCGATCGCAAACGGCCTGCCCCACAAGGTGGTTGGAGATGGCGTGAACAGAGAGATCGTGCCGTTCAAGCGCATCCCGCTTTGCCGCGCAGTAGCCGCTCTCGTCGATGGCACGAGACACATCAAAGTGGTCGCCCCAGCAGGCCAGTTCCAGCCCTTGGTAGCCAAACTCGCGTGCCTTTCTGGCTAGATCTTCCAGCGGCATGTCGGCCCACTGGCCGGTGAAGAGAGTGACGGGGCGGGGCATGAAAGGCTCCTGAAGGGGCGGTGGTTGGGACGGATCAGGATTGTGGCAGATTCATGGAGAAGAGAAAACCGTGATTATGACACGGAAGACTTTTTTGACAGAACGCCTTAATTGCGCACAACTCGCCGCAAAAGCCAAAGCCCCCACAGCATCATGAGCACGTTTCCCATCCACACGGCCGATGGCGGCAGCGCCCCTGCTTTGACTCGTGAGATTCCGAGCATGAAGACGGGATAATAGATAATCAGGATCGGCAGGAAGCAGAGAAAAAAGCTCGTGAGAAAATCGGCATTTCGCATGCGGATCGCCATCGGCGCACCCACCAGCACAAAGCACAGGCAACTGAAACCGTTGGCCCAGCGCCGCCACGGTTCCATGATGATTCGCTTGAGCCGCGACTGCTCTTGTTTGACTGCTTGCCGCTCAAATTCCACAGCCCCCGGCACAGACTGCTCCATCCGGCCAGAGAGAATCGCCATCGCCGTCTTGGCCGCTGATTCCTGCTCGAGTTGACTGATTCGTGCTATCTGTTCGGTCCGCGCTTTCGTAAAATCAGCCATCGCGATTTCCGATGGGCTTGTGGATACGATGTTTTTCTGACTCACGGTGTTCAGCGGTACGACTCGCTCGATGGTGTCGGGAAACACAGCTTTGAAGTCTCCCACGTGGAGCGTACCGTCGCGAAAAGTGATCACGAGGGTTCCTGCCGCAGCATCGGCACGGAGTTGTGCCTCTGCCGCCGAGACAGTCACGGGCGCAGCCGAGCCCCCTGGTTGAAATGAGAGGGTAGGACGAATGAGTTTTTTCCCATCCACACCTTTGACGTTGATCGATACCTGCGGAGTGCTGTACGAACGCTGCTGCCGCAATCGGCCATAGATGATTTCCTCCACGCTCCCGACGATCACTCGCCGCACGCCGTCGCGGCCCCACGAAACCGCAACGTCGTTGAGCCATACCGACACAAAACTCACCACCACGGCCAGCGCCATGGCTGGCCAGATGGTCGCCATTGGCGTAATGCCAGCTGCTTTGAGGGCTGTGATTTCATTGCTGGCCGACATCCGGCCAAAGACGCTGGCAACTGCAAACAACATCGTGCCTGGCACGGCAAACCGCATCGCCTCGGGCAACACGTAGGGAACAAGGGCCGCAATCTGAAGAAATCCAAGCCCTTGCTGCTGCGCTTCTTTCACGAGACCGATGACGAGCATGAAGAGCGTGAGCGCTGTCAGCGCGACGAGGAACACCTGTAAGAGTTCGCTCAGCACGTAGCGTGAGATGATCTTCATAGCTGTGCAGGGCGGCCGGGGGCCGTGTCGCCCGAGCGGGAGTAGTGAACTGTTTTTGTATAGATGGCTATGGCATTGGCGACTGCCATCACCGCTTCGGAAAATTGGTTTTCAGCCACATGCTGCCGCACGCTCGAGATGAGTTGTAACGTCCTCTCTCGATCCTGCTCTTTCAGTCCGTCGGCAGCGGATTCAATACTTGTCACGATTCCTTCCAGAAGCGCTTGCGAAGCCTTGCACTGGTATGAGCGATAGGGGCCTTTTCCAATCTGCTTGCCTGGCATGAGGTGCCTGACGCTGACTGGTGCAGCGGGCAGAAAGCCTATCCACGCTATCAGGAGTGAGAGGAGGCAAACGACTAGGCATCCGACACTGGCAATCACGCTGATAGGGTGCATGAGATTCTCGCCAATGGTTGCCGCCACCCATTCCCTGCCGGGGACATCGCTCCATGGGCTTATTAATAAGGTTGCAAGGAAGCTCACCGCTGCCAACGCGAGCATTCGCCATGGACGGGCCGCAGCTTGCGGTTGAGCGGTTGGTGGATCGCTCATCGGCCATGGCTCATCGCCGGGCGATGTTTTAGAAATCTCCTCAACACCGGCCCGTGCAACGATCACAGTGATGTTGTCAGGTGCACCGCGAATCAACGTCAGGCCTACGAGCGCAGCCGCCGCCTCTTTGGGCTCCAGTTCGGCGGCCAGCAGGCCGATTTCCGCGTCGGCAACCTGGCCTGAAAGGCCATCGCTGCACAGCAAAAACACATCGCCGTCTGCAACCGGAAAAGGCCCCTCGATGTCGACATCCACTCGCGGATGCGGGCCCATCGAGCGGGTGATGATGTTTTTTCCGTGCCTTGCAGCCGCATCCGGAGCGCCGGCAGACTCGAGTTCCCAGACGAGCGAGTGGTCGCGGGTGAGTTGTTCAATGGTACCGCTGCGCAAGCGATAGGCGCGGCTGTCACCGATGTGTCCCACAAGCGCGCCCCGCGGCAGCAGTGCGAGAACCGTGCACGTCGTGCCCATGCCCTTCAACTCTGGGTCACCCTGACCCTTCGCGTTGATCTCGCCGTTGACCTGTTCCATGCTGTGCCGCAGTGCCAGCGGCGGGGATCGCTGCGCCGTTTTTTCATAGACAAGAGGCACTCGCTCCGCAGCGATCGCGCTGGCCATCTCACCGGCTGCATGTGCGCCCATGCCGTCGGCCACAAGAAAGAGCCAGCCTCTGGTTCGGTATTGCTGCGGGCCGGATGGCGGCAGCACCGCCTTCGAATCTTGGTTGTTCGAACGCTTGCGACCGATATCGGTGCGGTCGCAATAGACGAGGCTCAGGCCTTTTCCCACGCGTGTATTGCCTCAGGAGGTTTTTTCTGTAATCCGTTCAGCCTTGAACACAACGTCTGCGGGGCTTACTCGTGAACCATTTTGTGGTGAACCGGATGCGTCAAACAAGAGTCTAGCGGGGGCCGACGGCCCCGGCGAGACACATTCGTCGGGGCAATGTACGCGTTTCGGGCTGATCTGGCGGCCCGACGGGCCGAACCGTACCTTCCCGCCCATGCGGCCCCCTTTTTTGTATCGTCGTGCTTCAAGGCTCCGGCGCAGATGCCGGCGATGGCTGCCGATGCTCGCCTGTGCGTGCGTGAGTCTGTTGTGTACGAGCACGGGGTGCGTGCAGCGACGCATGACGATCCGCAGCAATCCCCCTGGGGCGCTTGTCTATGTCGACGACTATCAGATTGGTGCCACGCCTGTATCCACAGACTTTATTTACTACGGCACCCGAAAAGTGCGGCTTGTGAAGGACGGGTACGAAACGCTCACCGTGCGTCAACCGTTTCCCGTGCCTTGGTACGAAATCTTTCCACTCGATTTCGTAACGGAGAATATCTGGCCTTGGGAGATTCGCGATGAGCGAGTCGTGGACCTTGCGATGATGCCCGTCGCATCGACTCCTCCAGAACTCGTAGTGGCTCGCGCGGAGCAGGCGAGGTTATCGGCGGGGAGTCTCCCTGCCGCGCCGCCACAGATCGTTCCGCCGCAGGCAGTTGTCCCACAGCCGATTCCGGCAGCGCCACCGCCGCCCATGCAGTTGCTGCCGCCCAATCCCTCGCCGCAGTTCCTGCCAGCCCCGCAGCAGTCATTGCCGCAATTTCCAGTTCCTAATCTGCAGGCACCGCAACAAAACGCTCCCTCTCAGGGTATTCCGAGCCTTGGCGTGCCATAATGGGCCAATGCCCACACACGCTCCACCATCGACTCCGCTATCTCGCATCGATCTGGAGAGGCTCAAGCTCCAGCGGATGCGTTCGCTGCTCGCGACCATTCTGCCAGCCAATACGTTCTATGCCGCGAAACTCGCGCGAGTGTCGCACGATCGCGTGGCCGCAGGGACTGGCCCGATTGAAGCCCTCAGCAGTCTGAAGGAAATCGCCGACTGGCCTTTCACCTACAAAGACGAACTCGTTGAAGCCGCGTCGACGACCGGTCGGCCCGCGAATCTCACATGGCCACCAGATCGCTACGTCCGATTCCATCAGACAAGCGGCACCCACGGCCGTCCGTTGGCTGTGTTCGACACGGCGGATGATTGGGCATGGTGGATGGAGTGTTGGCAGTCGATCTTCAATCGTGCCGGCGTGACCGTAGGCGATCGCGTGCTCGTGGCATCGTCATTCGGACCTTATCTAGGTTTTTGGAGCGCGTTCGAAGGAGCCATTACGGCAGGTGCGATGGCGATCCCCACCGGTGGCATGTCGAGCGTGGCTCGTTTGGAACTCGCCCGAAGTGTGGGTGCTACCGTGCTCGTCGCCACGCCGAGCTACTGCTTGCATCTCGCTGAGGTGGCACAGGAACATACGATCGATATTGCCAGCCTGCCTGTGCGGCTTGTGATTGTTGCCGGAGAGCCGGGCGGTTCGATTCCGTCGGTGCGTGCCCGCATTGGCGTTGCGTGGGCTGCAGCAGTGCTCGATCATGCTGGTGCAAGCGAAGTGGGACCATGGGGTATTGGCGATGTGTCGGGCTGCGGCGTCGATGTCATTGAGCCATGGTTCCATCCGGAGTTTCTTTCTGTTGAAACCGGGCAGGCCGCCGTCGCTGGTGAACTGTCCGAACTTGTGCTGACAACGCTCGGAAGATGCGGCGCGCCTGTGATCCGTTACCGCACAGGCGATCTGGTCCGGCCACGATGGCCGACAGACGATGCGATCGCGGCAGGAGCCAGTCCATGGGTGCACTTGGTGGGGGGCATTGTGGGGCGAAACGATGAAATGCTCGTCGTGCGTGGCGTGAATATTTTCCCCGGTGCAATCGACGATATCATGCGCAGCTTTCCAGAAGTGGTTGAATATAGGCTCACGGTCTCGTCCTGCGAAAGTCTCGATACGATGTCACTGGAAATCGAAGACCACCTAGCCGCTCCAGATCGCGTCGCCTGCGAGTTGCAGGTGCGACTGGGACTGCGAGTTGCCGTGGCAAGCGTACCGGTCGGCACATTGCCTCGCTTCGAAGGAAAAGGAAAACGCATTCAGGATCGGCGGATGCGCGTGCTGCCTCGCCGATTGCCTCCAGCAACTCCAACCAAACCATGATCCAACCCGTTCCCCAATCAATTCAGCGACTGCCCATGGAATCTAGCCACGGCGTTACGATCCCTGCTGCGATTGAAATTGTTTGGTCAGACGCCGTTCGCCGCGTCTACACGCCTCGCCTGCTTCGCGATGCCTGCCCGTGTGCGAACTGTCGTGAGCAGCGCACCTCGCCGCCACAACTTCCGGCACTGCTGACGGTACTGACAGCCGAGGAGGTGGCGCCGCTGGCGATTACGGCGATGAAGCCAGTCGGTCAATACGCCTACTCGATCGAGTTTTCTGACGGTCACTCCACGGGAATCTATACGCTCGACTTACTGCACGCACTTGGAGAGTAAGCCGAGGAACATCACATCGACGCTCATCTCCCTTTCATTGAACCCCATCGGGATGGATTAAACTATACGACAACGGGGTCATAGCCTCCCGCGACTGTCTTCAGCTCATCAGACCGCAGGCAGTCGCAGAAATGACAGCCGCGATCCGGATCGCGTCGTGACAGGCATCTTCGCTCGTGCCCATGTCAACGAGGCTGGCTTCGTGATTTTGAATACAGGCTTCGCATCCCGCCAACGCCGCGCAGCCGAGGCTCATCAGTTCGAAGTCGGCCCTATCCGTTGTCGGCTGGGCCATTCGGCTCATCCGCAATCGGGCAGGACGGGTGGCGTAACTTTCCTTGCCGATCATGTGGCGAAACCGGTAGTAGACGGTGTTCATTGCCATCAGGCCCGCCGATGCTACTGCGTCGGAGACAACGGCCGTGGCTCGATCGCCGAGGCCAGCCAGGATGTCGGAATGGATCGCCTGCGATAGCCGTTGGGATTTCAGGAAGTGGGCTGCCGATAAAGCGATGCCCAAGGCTTGTTCGGACTGCAGGTTTTCCCCACCCAGTACGCTTGAGAGATTGAGGCGGATGTCTTTGAGTTCGTCTGGCAGCGCATGGCTTAAAAGATCGAGGGCCGGCGTGGCAATGGGCATTGGGATCGCTCCGTTGGCAGGGAGTGGGGCTTGTGAACTGCGAAGATTATAGCGGTGCGTTGAAGCGGCGGCGGCTGGGATGGTAATGTGCAGCAGTTTGCCCGCAACCTGGAAATTCCCATGCCCCGCCGCGACGACCTCCATACGATTTTGCTGATAGGCTCCGGTCCCATCGTCATTGGTCAGGCGTGTGAGTTTGACTATTCGGGAACGCAGGCCTGCAAGGCACTCAGGGAAGACGGCTATCGCGTGGTGCTGGTGAACTCCAATCCAGCCACGATCATGACCGACCCCAGCACGGCCGATCGAACGTACATCGAGCCGCTCACGTGGCAAATGCTGGAAAAGGTGATTGAGGTGGAGCGGCCCGATGCGGTGCTTCCCACACTCGGCGGTCAAACGGCGCTCAATCTCGCCATGGAACTCGAGCAGCACGGCGTGCTGGCGAAATACGGCGTGGAGATGATCGGAGCCAAAGCTGATGCGATCCGTCGCGGCGAAGATCGTGAGTCTTTCAAACAGACGATGCGCAAGATCAATCTGGAAACCTGCAGAGGAAGTGTTGTGAAGTCGCTGCCCGAGGCTCGCGTGGTGCTCGCTGAAATAGGCCTGCCTGCGGTGATCCGCCCGAGTTTCACGCTTGGTGGCTCTGGATCGGGTGTTGCCTACAACCGCGAAGAGTTTGATCAGAAAGTTCAGCGTGGCCTCGATCTTTCGCCAGTTGGCGAGGTGCTCGTCGAGGAATCGATCCACGGCTGGAAAGAATATGAGATGGAAGTAATGCGTGATGTCGACGACAACGCCGTCGTCATCTGTTCGATTGAGAATTTTGATCCCTGCGGCGTGCATACAGGCGATTCGATCACGGTGGCTCCAGCGATGACGCTCACCGACAAGCAATATCAACGGATGCGCGATGCCAGTTTTGCAGTGATCCGTGCGATTGGAGTGGAAACGGGCGGATCCAACATACAGTTTGCAATGGAGCCCACGACTGGCCGGATGATTGTTATTGAAATGAATCCGCGAGTCAGTCGATCGTCGGCGTTAGCGAGCAAGGCCACAGGGTTTCCTATCGCGAAAATCGCAGCCAAACTCGCTGTCGGCTGGCGATTGCACGAACTTGCAAACGACATCACTCAAAAAACAACAGCCTGCTTTGAGCCGTCGATCGACTATGTTGTTGTGAAGATCCCTCGATTTGCCTTTGAAAAATTTCCCGAGGCCGATAGTCGGCTCACCACGCAGATGAAGAGCGTGGGCGAGACAATGGCCATCGGCCGGACGTTTAAAGAGGCGTTTCAAAAGGCCTTGCGAGGGCTGGAGGTGGGCAGCTTTGGATTAGGCTGCGACGGTAAGGATCTATGGGGCACGCCGGCCGAACCGTCGCTTGACGAGATTCGAGCGAGGGTGTCTACGCCCGATCCCGATCGCGTGTGGTATTTGCGATACGCCCTGAAGGCAGGAATGTCTATCGACGAACTCTTCGAACTGACGGCGATCGACCGATGGTTTCTTGACCAAATCTTGCAGATCGTGGAGTTGGAAAGTCTCGTGCGCACCGTCGGTTCGCTGGCATCTGTGGATACGGCTCTTTTGCGTGACGCCAAGCAAGCGGGTTTTGCCGACCGGCAGTTGGCGGTGATGTTGGGTTCGTCTGAGATGGAGGTGCGAGAGGAACGCAAACGGCGAGGAATCGTGGCTACGTTTAAGGCGGTCGACACATGTGCTGCCGAGTTTGAAGCGTCCACTCCCTACTATTATTCAACCTGGGAGGACGAGGACGAGACTCGCCCCAAGGAGCCTGGCGTCAAGCGGGTGATGATCTTGGGCGGCGGCCCCAACCGCATTGGTCAAGGCATCGAGTTTGACTACTGCTGCTGCCACGCCAGCTATGCTCTGCGCGAGATGGGGATCCAGAGCGTGATGGTCAATTCCAATCCAGAAACGGTCAGCACTGACTACGACACCAGCGACATGCTTTTTTTTGAGCCGCTCACGTGTGAGGACGTGCTCAATATTGCAGAACGGATTCAGCCAGATGGCGTGATTGTGCAACTCGGTGGGCAAACGCCACTCAATCTTGCACGGGCGTTGGCCGCTGCGGGGCTGCCGATCATTGGCACGAGCGTCGACACCATTGAGCAGGCGGAGGATCGAGAGAAATTTCGCGATCTGCTCGACCGCCTCGGGCTCAAGCAACCGGCTAGCGGCATCGCTCGCACGCTGGAGCAGGCGCGGCGGGAAGTGGCACGGATTGGTTATCCGTCCCTCGTTCGCCCCAGCTTTGTGCTCGGTGGCCGCGCCATGGAAATCTGTTACGACAACTCGCAGTTTGAACGTTACGTGGCCGAGGCGTTTGCCGTCGCGCAGGGGCAGCCGGTGCTGATCGATCGGTTTTTGGAGGATGCCATCGAGGTGGATGTTGATTGTATCTGCGACGGCCGGGATGTGATCATCGCTGGAGTGATGGAGCATATCGAGGAGGCCGGCGTGCATTCTGGTGATTCGGCTTGTGCTATTCCACCGCACAGCTTGCCACTGGATGTCGTGGCCGAGATCAAGGCGGCAGCAGAAAGCCTGGCTCGAAGTCTCGGAGTTATTGGTCTGATGAACGTGCAGTTTGCCGTGAAGCGAGAAGAAGGCAAGCAAATGCTCTACGTCATCGAGGTCAATCCTCGGGCCAGCCGAACGGTGCCTTTTGTCGCGAAAGCCACGGGAATGCCGGTTGCAAAAGTGGCAGTCAAAGTGATGGCAGGCATGAGCCTAGCGGAGCAGGGAATCGACTCGGATCCGGTGCCGTCGCACGTCAGCGTAAAGGAGAGTGTGTTTCCTTTTGTGAAGTTTGCCGGTGTTGATATTGTGCTTGGCCCCGAGATGCGATCCACGGGCGAGGTAATGGGGGTCAGTGACCGCTTCAGCATTGCATTTGCAAAAAGTCAGATTGCCGCAGGTATTTTACTGCCGGAGCAAGGCCGGATTTTTCTGAGCTTTGCCACCAAGCAAGCCAAAGAATCGATGGTGTCGGTCGCTCGGCGGCTGCTTGCTTTGGGCTTTGAGTTGATTGCCACATCGGGCACGGCCCGGGCGCTGGCCGACGTAGGTATTCCCGTCGAGGTTGTGAAAAAGCTGCAAGAGGGGCATCCAAATTTGATCGATCATCTCATTGACGGCCGCGTGCAATTAATCTTCAACACTCCGCGGGGCAAGGGCGCGCGGACCGACGAAGGACGCATCCGCGCGGCGAGCGTACTCTACGGTGTGCCGTGCATTACGACGTTGCCTGCCGCCGAAGCATGCGTGCGGGCAATGGAGGCATTGCGGACTGAATCCCTCACCGTGCAGGCCATCCAAGACCGTTTTCCTCTCGCGTCTGCTGCGAAGTAGTCTTTCGGTGGTTGGCGTGCAACAACGGCGCGCCAGCATCGCCGAGGGGAGTTCCGATGGCTGTGTATGCTAGCGGATGAATCACACGAGCCCTTTCTGTATGTCCATCCAGCACGATAAGCATGACTCATATCCCCACACTTTTCCCCGATATTCCCCCGGTGCCAAGGCCGTTGGCCGCACCCAAGCCCGATGAGCCGGCCAGGATGACAGCTCGCACGCTGGAAGGTCTGGAGTGGGTGCTTGCCCGTGAGTTGGAGCAGGTGGGGGCCACGAGTTTGCGCGTTGGTCGGCGGACGATCGAGTTTTCGGGGGCCTCTTCGGCGTGTGATCCGGAAACGCTCTACCGAGCTGTACTCGAGAGCCGTACGGCCATTCGCGTGCTTGAGCCACTGGGACGATTTCCCGTTGATTCTCCAGAGTCTCTTTACCGAGCCATGCAGGGGATCGACTGGACGGAGCAACTCAGAACGTCTGACACTTTGCGAGTCGACGCCGTGATCCACGATACATTTCTCACGCACTCGCTCTATGCCGCGCAGGTTGTAAAGGACGCAATCGTCGATCAGTTGCGCACCCCGAGCGGGAAGCGGCCGAGCGTGCAGTTGCGGGGGGCGACGTTGCGGTTGGCGTTGCACCTTGTGGGCAACACGGCAACGATTTTCCGTGATGCCGCGGGCCGGTCGCTCCATCAGCGCGGATGGCGGATGGGCGAGGTCCTGGCACCGCTTTCGGAGACGCTTGCGGCAGGCATTCTGGCGACTGCCGGCTGGACGCCCGGGGAGGCCTTGATCGATCCAATGTGCGGTTCGGGCACGCTTGTGATTGAGGCAGCCACGATGGCGGCTCAGATTGCGCCGGGGCTCTATCGGGCCCGTCGAAAGGGCCACGGATTTTTTAAGTTCCGCAACCGCGATCAGTCGCTTATCGAACGGCTCGTGGCGGAGTTGGAGGCCCGCGTGTGCCGTCCGGTCGGGAGCTTCGCGATGAGCGATCTGGATCCGAGAGCGGTGGAGGCGGCGAGAGCCTGCGCCGAGGCAGCGGGAGTCGCAGGATCAATCGCAATCGAAGAAAAACATTTTGAGCAGGTGCGACCATCTGCCGCCACTGGGTTGGTAGTCACAAACCCGCCGTATGGCGAACGGTTGCCTCTGCCTCGCGCGGCCGCTTTGTTTCGCCGAATCGGCGACTGGCTCGTGGCCCATTGCGGTGGATGGCGGGCGGCCATTCTGGCGGCCGATCCACTCGCCGCAGGGCAACTGGGCTTGCGGCCGGCCCATCGCGTCACGCTCATGAACGGGCCGATTGAATGCCGTTTGCTCGAACTCAAAATAAACGGTGACCGCCAACAAAACTCGGTAAGCATCGCGGTTCAGGAAGAGTGCGCATTTCCAGCATTACCCAATCAGACCAGATTTGGTGGCAGCCACCGTTTAGTGGAGGATCAGATTGGCGATTTTCGCCGGCGATTAGCGAAGCGGTTCAAGCATCTTGGGAAATGGGCGAGGCGGCAGGGGATTCAAGCATTTCGTATGTACGATCGGGATATCCCAGAAATTCCGCTGGTGATCGACTGCTATGCCGGCTGGCTCCATATTGCTGAGTATGAGCGACCGCATGAGCGGACCGAGATCGAGCACGATGTTTGGCTGGACAAAATGGTCGAGGCGGCGGCCATGGAACTCGGCGTGCCAATTGCGCAGACGTTTCTGAAGATGCGGAAGCGTCAGCGAACTGGCGGTCAGTATGAAAAAGTTGATCACCGACATGCGGTTGTGTCCGTGCAGGAGGCCGGCCTAGCGTTCGAGGTGAATCTTTCCGATTACCTCGACACAGGGCTCTTTCTCGACCACCGGCAGACTCGCGGGATGGTCCGTGCCGAGTCGCAGGGAAAGCGGATGCTCAACTTGTTTGCATACACGGGAAGTTTTTCGGTCTACGCTGCAGCCGGGGGTGCGGCCGAGACAGTGAGCGTCGACCTCTCCAACACGTATCTTGAATGGACTCGCACAAACCTCTCAAAAAACAACTTTAAAGACTCTGGTCGTCACCGTATTGTGCGGGATGAGGCCCGCGCGTTTTTAGAACATCGTGAAAAGCGAGGCGAGCCGCCGTTCGATCTCGTTGTGGTCGATGCGCCGACATTTTCACGGTCTGCCAAAAGTGAAATCCCGTGGGATATCCAGCGAGACCATGCCGCTTTGCTGGAACTTGTCTCGCGGCAGTTGTCGCCCGGAGGCGTTGTCTACTTTGCGACCAACTTCCGTCGGTTTCACCTCGCCGAAGAGCAGCTCTCTACGCTCTACACGCTTCGCGAGATCACGCATCGAACCCTCCCAGAGGATTTTCGCAACGAGCGCATCCATCGTGCCTGGCGGATGGTCTTGAAGGAATCGCCGTATGAAGGAGGTCCGCAGGCCACTCTTCCGACCCACTTTCAGAGATGAGGCAAACCCCCTACAGTGTATGGATATGAACGGATTTTTCTCCATGTACGTCGCTCGCTGGCCGTTTCGACTCCAAGGAGTGGTTTTGTTTTCTGTACTGCTCCTTTCAGCCTGCCGCCCAGCAGATCCGTCGCTGGTAAAAATCATTTCCAGCCTGCCTCGCACGGGCAGTGCAAAGCAGCAGTCCGACACGCTTGTGCGAGGCATCCGCATGGCGATTGAAGAGGCCGACGGAAAAGCAGGGCCGTTTCGTGTCGAATATCTCGATCTCGATGATTCGACGGCTGCAGCCGGCCAGTGGACCAGCGAGGCAGAGGCAGCCAACGCCCGCCGAGCACTGCAAGATCCAGACGTCTGCGTCTATATCGGCACCTTCAACTCGGGTGCAGCCAAAGTGTCGATGCCGATATTGAACCTTGGCGATCTTCTCATGGTGTCGCCGGCCAATACTGCTGTGGGGCTTACGAAGCCGGGCTTAGGTGAACCGGGGGAGCCGCAGGTCTACAGGCCCACCGGCAGGATCAACTACACGCGTGTCGTGCCGGCTGACGATTTACAGGGGCCGCTTTCAGCCGACTGGGCAAAAAAAAGGGGCGTGAAGACCGTTTATATTTTGGATGACAATGAGGTTTATGGGAAAGGGCTTGCCGACCTCGTTGATGAACGCTGCCACGAGATCGGTATCGAGGTGCTTGGGCACGATTCGATCGACTCTAAGGCGCAGGAATTTAAATCGCTGATGGCTACCGTCAAGGCCGCCAAGCCCGACCTTG
>QWQH01000115.1 GCA_003670915.1 Planctomycetota bacterium
AAATGGGTCGTGTAGGAAAACTAGATAGCCCCGACAACCTCAGGCGTTGGAAAGGTAGAAGGGCAGCGCACTTGGGAGGAGATTACGGTAGGCCCTATCGATGAGATACGACGAGACACAAGGATCTTGATAGACGAACGTCGCAGGGGGATCGCGATACGGCGGCTTTTGTTGGTGGCTGCAGTCCGGTGTTCCTGCGGCGTTCGAACCGATGCGGCTGACGACGTTTGTCAAGGCATCGAACCGATTGGTGGAGGAGTCGGGGCTGCCGGTTACCAGTTTTCCTAACTCAAGCTGAATCCAGCCAACCACTACCAGAGTGTCACAAGCTGCAACGTGCCGTCACTCCACCAGTGGCACAAATACAAACTGCTGTTCTCCACACTGAAATTGCGAGGTTGCCGTCATCCTTACGGGGGCCTCGATTATTATCCACAGGCCGTTGAGTCCACGATTAACGATTTTCCAACCGCGATCTGTATGCCGCAGCTCCGCGTGCACTGGGCTCACGAACGGATCGTCGATCATCACGTGACAGCCGCCGCCTATCCGTCCGAGCGTGGTGGCCGTCGTGGGCAGGCATTCATGGCGGCGCCCCTCACCGTGCCCCAGCACCTCCACCAGCCACGCAGATTCTGGATCGGTGCTCTCAAAACGCAGACGCGTACTGCCGATCTGAAATTGCAAACCGCTTTTGAGCCGGGCCCCTGTGACTCTCACGCAGGTGCCTCTGGCACTCCCCAAATCGGCGAGCTGCCAACCGCCAGCGGAGAGGCGTTCAATCTGGGCATGGCGGGTGGACATTGAAATATCGTGTGGAATGACGAGATCGCCTTCGGTGCGACCGATCACGAATGTGTCGCCACGTATGCGGACAGTTTCGCCATCTTCGTGGCCATCGTCCACAATTTTCAGAAGGGCCATCGGTCGCCGAAGCGTAGGGCGAAATGCGGGCGCGTCGGGATGAGTTGCTGCGTTGGCCCCTGTGCTGCTGGTTATGGGGTCCTGTGGGCCGTCATGCTCCGTACGTGGCTCGCTGTTGCCGGACTGTCGTAGGAGTTGTGCCCAGTCGTCAAATGACTCAAACACCGTGCCGTCAGGCTGCTGAGTTGGGTCAGTGGTATGGTTGGGCGTGTTCATGAGAGAGTGCCCTTAGAAGTGGAGAGCCGCGTGGTCAGAGTGTTGCCTCTACAACCCGAGAGAAATATGTTGAGAGGAATACAGCGAGAGGTAGTGTACAAACGAATAGTGGGCAAAGAGGGACTCGAACCCACGACCCCCTCGGTGTAAACGAGGTGCTCTAACCAACTGAGCTATTTGCCCGGGCGTGCGCGGCCAGCAGCGGGGCTTGGAAGGCTTGGCTGCCGGCAGCGTGCATCGAGTCGCAGATCCTACTCGGGGAGGGATCTTCGAGTCAAACGAGTTGGACGAAGGACTGGTTTAGGCAACTGGAGCCTGCGGCGGCACCACCGTGCGGATTCCCAGTTCGATCAATTGCTTTTGTTCCACCAACGCAGGTGCGCCGGTCATGAGATCACTCGCTTTTTGCGTTTTCGGAAACGCGATCACGTCCCGAATCGAATCCAGCTTTCCAAAGAGCATCACCCAGCGATCAATTCCTAAGGCTATGCCGCCGTGGGGCGGGGCGCCGCTCTGCAAAGCATCCAACAAGAATCCAAATCGCTCGCGAGCCATTTCCGGTGAGATGCCGAGCAGTTGAAAAACTTTTTCCTGCGTGCGGCTATCGTGGATACGGATCGTGCCGCCACCCGCCTCAGAGCCGTTGATGACCAGATCGTACGCCTGCGCGCGGCAGGCAGCGGGGTCGCTCTGAAGTGAGTCTCGATCGGCGGCCCGAGGCGCGGTGAACGGATGGTGCATTGAGGCCCAACCACCGGTGTCGGTGTCCCTGGCAAACATGGGAAAGTCGACCACCCAAGAAAAGTGCATTGCATCGGGGCGGAAGAGTTCAAGCACCGTGCCCAAGCGTTTGCGAAGCGTGTGCAGGGCCTTGCACGTCACCTCAAAAGAATCGGCCACGATGAGGACCAGATCGCCTGGGGAAGCATCCAGCGTGCTGCGGAGTTTTTCGGCGATCGAGCCAAGGTTTTTGGCAACTGGTCCCGACCACTCGCCCTCTGGTTCCACCTTGAGCCAGACCAAGCCCTTAGCGCCTGCCTCTACAGCCAAGGCTGTGAACCCATCCAGATCCTTTCTGGAAAACCGTGACGCTGCACCGGGTACACGAATCCCTCGCACGCGGCCACCCGCGTCAATCGCTCCCCGAAAAACACGAAAGTCGGTTTCGCCGGCGATGCCAGTGAGATCGGTGATCTCAAGGCCATAGCGGAGGTCAGGAGCGTCGTGACCAAACCGCTCCATGCATTCGTCCCACGCGAGGCGGGGCAGGGGAAGCGGCACGTCGAGACCAAGAATTTCCTTGGATGTGCGATGCACGAGAGATTCGATCACTCCCATCACGTCGTCGGCCTCTACAAATGACATCTCCAGATCCAGTTGCGTGAACTCGGGCTGACGGTCGGCCCGCAGGTCTTCGTCTCGGAAACACTTGGCTACCTGAACGTAGCGGTCGAAGCCTGCCATCATCAGGATCTGCTTGTAAAGCTGTGGAGACTGTGGCAAGGCGAAGAACGCTCCATGCTCGAGGCGGCTGGGCACGAGGTAGTCTCGGGCTCCTTCCGGCGTACTGCGGCCGAGCATTGGAGTTTCCACATCGATGAAACCAAGCGAGTCGCAGTGATCTCGCATAATTTTTACGATCCTGTGCCGCAGGAACATATTCTCCTGCATCGCTGCGCGACGGAGATCCAGCCAACGATGCGTGAGCCGTACCTCCTCGCCCGGCAAATCGGCGGCACCTGGCTGAAAGACAGGCGTCTGGGCCTCGTTGAGCACCTCGAGGCTGATGCACGCCACCTCGATACCGCCGGTAGACAGCTTTGGATTCGTTGTGCCCTCGGGACGTGCGCCAACCGTGCCGTGTATTCGCAGCACCCACTCCGGCCGCACTGTCCTAGCGGTGGCAACGACCTCTGCAGTGCTCTCTGGACCGATGACAACCTGCGTGCGGCCCCAGCGGTCTCGCAGGTCGATAAAAAGAACTCCTTTGTGATCCCGTACGCGGTCCACCCAGCCGCAGAGCGAAACGTTTTCAGTAATATGCAACGGTCGTAATTCACCACAGGTGTGACTTCTCAGCACGCAAAATGCCTTTCTTGATCGGATACGAAGGGTAGAATCTTAAGGCCCGCAGGCGGCCACAATGAGCATGGCCACAGCCAGTAGGATCGATAGGCCGAGCAGGGGAATCGCAGCGTACAAGACGAGCGTTGGGGCCATATCGCCAAGCGACTCGTTCGCAAACACGCTCGTGCATGCGATCCCTGCAAAGAGCAACGCCGTGGCAAGCGACGACCACGCCAACACTTTCTGAATCATGGCTGCCGCTACCTTGCCACCCGCTGTGCCACTCGCTGGCCAGACCGTTCGTTTCCAGCGCGATCTGCGCCAAACTCAAGGTGCAACTGCTGATCGCTTTCCTGCTCCGTGGAAAGTTCCCGGTAGAGCATGCTTGGCTGAATGTCGTGGTTGTGCTGGTATTTTTCGCTGGAGTATTCAGTGATGTCGCCGGCGATCTGATGAAAGAAGAGTTGGCAGATCGACACGCCCGGGTAAATCTTGACCGGCTGCACGGCAAACATTTCGAGCGTCCAATAACCGCAGAAGCCAACGTCGCCGAAGCCGGCCGTCACGTGCACAAAGAGCCCGAGCCTGCCGATGGAACTGCGGCCCTCAATCATCGGCACGAGGTTGTGAGTTTCGGTGCGCTCAATCGTGCGGCCGAGGTAGAGTTGATTCGGCGTGAGGACGAGACCCTCTGGAGGAATGTGGACGCGATCCACCCGATTGCTCTTTCGCATATCGAGCACCACCTCTTCGTAGACGAGCAGTTCGTCGTGCAGCGAGAGGTTGTAGCTATTTGGGTTGAGATGACTGTCGTCGAACGGCTCGATGACAATGTTGCCGCCGAGTTGCTGTTTGATCTCGTGGCCGGAGAGGATCATGAGAAGTTCCCGTGCTGTTCAGTTGGATCGGGACGGCACTCAACGCATGGCCGACGAGTGTACGCTTTTCGGCGAATTGTTCCCACCGGCCCAAGAGCGTTCAGGATTTTCGCGTTTTTTGAATGGTGTTTCGGCCAGTCGTGGCCCCCGTGGCTGTCTTCACTCCCACGCGGGGGCAGAGATCTGCAAGAACGCAGGCTTCGCAGTGCGGCGTACGTGCTTGGCAGACCGTGCGGCCGTGCTCGATGATGAGATGGCTCAAGGCTATCCAATGCTGCTGGGGGAATACTGCCGCCAGATCGTGCTCGACTTGCACCGGATTGACGTGCCGAGTGAGCCGCAACCGGCGGGCAATCCGTCCCACATGGGTGTCGACCACCACTCCAACGGCCTGTCCAAACCCGCTGCCAAGAACGACGTTGGCCGTTTTGCGACCGACGCCGGGAAGCGAAACGAGTTCGGGCATGCTGCGAGGCACCTCTCCGCCGTACTGGGCAGTCAATTTTTGGCAGCAGCCACGAATGTTTTTCGCCTTCGCGCGGAAGAAGCCTGTGCTGTGGATAACGGCCTCGATCTGGGCCTGCGATGCGTCTGCCATGGCCTTGGGAGTGGGCCAGCGGTGGAAGAGGTCGGGCGTCACCGAGTTGACGCGTTTATCGGTGCATTGAGCCGAGAGAATCGTGGCGATGAGGAGCTGAAACGGACTTTCGAAATCGAGGGAGCAGCGGGCGTGGGGATAGGCTGAGGTCAGCCGGACGGTGATCGCCTCAGCCCGTTCCCGCTGCTGTTTTTTGGAATGGATGCTACGATTCAGGTGCCACCTCAATCCACTGGTGGGGCAACGATGAGGATTCACGGAAAGGAAAATGCCCTATGGTAGCGACCGGTTCAACTCCAGAATACGACCCGCTCTATCTGCGGGGTATCGAAAAATTTAACGCGTGCGACTACTACGAAAGCCACGAAATTTGGGAGGAACTCTGGACCGAATATCGTGGGGATTCCCGCAAATTCTACCAGGGACTCATTCAGGCGGCCGTTGCCCTCTATCATTTCGGAAACGGCAACATTCGCGGAGCCCGTAAACTCCACAAGAGCGTCCACGGTTATATGGAATCCTACGCACCACTGCACCTTGGGCTTGATATCGAATCATTTCTCTCGGCTTTTGATACCTGCTTGGCGGAGGTGGCCGCGAGCACGGAGGAATACCCATCGATCCAACTCAATCCAGAACTCTTGCCGGAAATCCATCTCGACTTGCCGCCACTTGGCTCGCAACCAATCCACCCGCCAGGCGTTGCGTAGCCATCCATTCGTAGCGGCTTGCCGACCACCCATACACGACTTCCCCAGCAAGGCTCTATGTCTGACGCATCCTTGGCCTTTTCATCCGATCAGTTTTCCGGGTTGGCCCGTGTATTTCCGTTGCCAAATCTTGTGATGTTTCCGCACGTCATGCAGGCGTTGCACGTTTACGAGCCCCGCTACCGAGCGATGATCGAGGAAGCGGTGGAGAGCGACAGGCTGATTGCCTTAGGAGTGCTTGCGCCTGGGTGGGAAACGCACTACGATGGACGGCCTACGCTGCGATCCACTGCCTGCCTGTGTCGCGTGGCCACGCACCAGCGGACCGACCAAGGCACCTACAACGTGTTGCTCTTAGGGGTGCGGCGGCTGCGACTGGTGCGGGAGTTGCCACCTAAAAAACTCTTTCGCGTGGTCGAGTCAGAGATCGTGGAAGACGTGGAGCCGCAGGGTGTGTCTGCGGAGTCTGCAGCGGTCTTGCAAAAGCAACTGCTGGCGGCATTCAAGCACGCGATGCCGAAAATCCCAGATGCCTACGAGCAACTCGACCAGTTGTTGGGTAACCAGATCACGCTGGGAATGCTGGCCGACATCGTTTCCTACACGCTGGATCTGGACTTGGATTGGAAATTGCGGTTGCTTACCGAGGCGAATGTTTTGGAACGCACAAAACTGCTGCTTGAGGCCATTGCCACGCGACCCCCGGCCAGTTTGGCTAGGGTGTTTCCTCCGAGGTTCAGCGTCAATTAGAGTGGTGCGCATGAACGACCCCCTGCCCACGACCGACAGCCGCCATGTGGATCATCTCAACGGATCGAGTCTTTTGAGCAACTGTATCTCCGACGGAGACGACGCGTCGGCCCCGGATGCGCTGCCGGTTGACCATGCCCGCATCGAGCGGGCCGTGCGAGAAATTCTGTTTGCCGTTGGGGAAAATCCAGATCGGGAGGGTTTGGTGGAAACCCCAGCCCGCGTGGCCCGCATGTACGCAGAGATGTTCAGTGGCCTGCATCAGGACCCCAAGATGCATCTGCGGCAGGCGTTTACAGAAAAATATGACGAGATTGTGCTCGTCCGAGACATCGCGTTTAACAGTATGTGCGAGCATCACCTGCTTCCCTTTATGGGGCACGCACACATCGGTTACCTCCCCAATGGCCGCGTACTCGGTCTGAGCAAGTTGGCGAGGCTCGTGGAGGTGGTGTCGCACAGACCACAGGTGCAAGAACGCCTGACTGAAACAATTGCCGATCTGCTCGTGAATGATCTCGATGCGAAGGGTGTGGCTGTCGTCGTGGAGGCCTCGCACACGTGCATGACCATTCGGGGCGTTCGCAAGCCAGGTAGCCTCTGCGTGACTTCGTCGATGAAGGGAATCTTTCGATCCAACGTCTCCAGTCGGGCTGAAGTACTGTCGCTGATTTACGGCAGGCGGTCGCCGTGAGAATCAGCAGGCAGTCCAGCGTTCCGGCGACAAAGGCTGCGGCATGACGCTTCTCATCGATTTTCTCTGCCGCTTTGGCTGGGGGCTGTCCCTGGCGATGGTGCTCACTCCATCGGCAATTGTGCCCGCCGGTTTTTTTCGCGTGAATCTGCTGGTCGTGTTGGGACTGGCCACACTGGCAGGCTTACTCGAAAAGACGGCGTTCGCGCAGTCGTTGATGGTGGGGGCCGCGATTGCAGCATGGTTGGGGAGCGTTGCATGGCTAGCCGAACGACACCGTGTTGGGGTGGCGCTGACGGTTGCCTGCACGGTTCTGATGGGCACCGCCACGGTAGCGACTGTTTCTGTCCAGCCAGGTGCCAGCGTTCCTGCGGCATGGTTTTTGGCGGCATCGATGAAGCTGCTTTCTGGAATGGTTGTGGGTCTCACCGTGCATGCGATGCTGCTGGGCCATTGGTATCTCAACGCCCCAGGCATGCGTATCGATGCGCTCCGTCGGATGATCGATCTGGCGATCGTGGCCTGGGGTTTGCAACTGGCCGTATCGCTCAGCGTGGCGGTCGTGCGATGGATGGAAGCCAGCGGTGGTGTCGCCGATTCGGCCACGGTGGCGCTGGGGTCGCTGCGATGGCTCGCCGGCCTCATCGGACTGCCCATCCTGCTGTGGCTGAGCCGAAAAACACTCGATATCCCCAACACTCAAAGTGCCACGGGTATTCTTTATGTGGCGTGCGTGGCAGCGATTGTCGGCGAATTAACTGCACAGCTTTTGTACGCCGCGGTCCCCCCGACACGATAATCAATTGCTTTGCGTTTCAAGAGTCCAGATTCCTAGTCAGCAATTCAGAGGTCGCACTGAGTGCGAACACACGATGCGAATCGCCTACGCCTGCCCGGCCTGTAGCGCCACTGTCATGCTCGATGGCATTGAGGCTCGCACGGTGCTTGAGTGCACCGCTTGCTCAGCGGAGGTGGCCATTCCAGACGATGCCATCGGAATGGAAACGCCGGCCACAGCCGCCGCAAGTAGTTCAAGGCTCAATCGCTGTCTGGTGTGCCCGAGCACGGAGCTCTTTGTACGAAAAGATTTCCCTCAGCAGCTCGGGGTTGCCATTGTGGTGGTTGGGCTGCTCGCGAGCTGCGTGGCGTGGGCTTGGCACGAACTGATCGTGACTTTTGCGATTCTCTTTGCCACCGCAGCAATTGATGTGGTGATCTATCTGTTCATGCCCGATTGCCTGAGTTGCTATCGGTGCGGTGCGAGGTATCGTGGCGATGGCCTCCGCGCACAGCGTGGCGAATTCAATTTGGAAACGCATGAAAAATATCGGCAGCAGCGAGCGCGGTCGCGGCAGATAGCTGGTCGCTAAGCATTCACCGCCATTGCCCACGAGAGACGCATGGACCCCCAACGCCAGCGAATTGAAGAAGACCTTCGGGGCATCGTCTCTGGCGAGGTGCTGTGCGACGATGCCAGTCGCGCGCTCTATGCTACTGATGCAAGCTTGTTTGAGGTGTGGCCGCTGGCCATCGTGCGGCCACGCACTGCCGAGGATGTAGCGGCCACCGTGCGTTGGGCTGCAGAGCAGCGGATTCCGGTGCATGCACGTGGCGCGGGCTCGAGCCTGTCGGGCGATTCGCTTGGACGCGGCATCGTGATCGACTGCGGTCGTTTTCTGCGGCGTATCGTCCAGACCGGGGCTACGACGGTGCGGGTGCAGCCCGGGGTTGTGGGCGCGCAACTGGAAGAACATCTGGGGCACCTGGGCCGCACATTCGGTCCAGATCCATCCAACGCCTGCGTCACAACACTCGGTGGCATGATTGGCCGGAACGCATCCGGGAGCCGGTTCCTCAGGCACGGAGCCGTACGGAGTAGGATCGTCGCGGCACAAGTCGTGCTGGCTGACGGCTCGATAGTCGACTTAGTCGCAGCGGCCCCTCCCGCAGCGGCGGGCCATCCTGCCGGCGGCTCGGCACTTGCGTGTGGTCATCTGGCTTCCGGAATGTCCGCTCTTCTCGAGCAGTCGCGATGGATCATTGCTCAGGCGCAACCGGCTTCGCGTTATTCGCACGGTGGGTATCAGCTCAACGATCTCAAGCGGGATGGTCGGATCGATCTGCCTCGACTGCTCTGTGGATCTGCGGGTACTCTGGGAATTGTCACCGAGGCCACACTGGAGACGGTGCCAGCCGACAGCGCAACGGCAGTGGCCCTCCTGCTGTTCGACTCGCTCGAGAAAGCGGCAGAGGCAGTACTCAAGCTAACGCCTCTGGGGCCCAGCGCCTGCGACCTATTCGACAAGCGGCATCTCACGCTGGCAAGAAGCTCGAAAGTGGCATTTGACGTCTTGATTCCCGCCGTTACCGACGCGGGACTCCTAATCGAATTTACAAGTGCAACAGTGCGGGAAGCCAGCGACCTCCTGGATCAGGCGTTGGGAGTGATGCAGGGAGCCAAAGGGCTCTGCCTCGACATCCGTCGCGCCGAGGACGCTCGCGATGCGGCGTTTTTCTGGGAGCTCTCGCGGGATGTTGTTTCCACGCTGCACGGCGTGCGGGCCGCATCGAGGCCGGTGCCATTTATTGAGGATATCGTCGTGCCACCGGCGGCACTGCCGGAGTTTTTGCGACGCTTGCAGGGTGTGCTGAAAAAGTCTGGTGCCACTGCGATGCTTTTCGGACACGCGTGCCACGGGCAGCTGCACGTACGGCCCTATGCCGACCCTCGGGAACCGGCAGAACGTTTGCGGTTGGAGCGACTGGCCGAGTCGCTCTATGCCGAAGTTGTGGCCGTGGGTGGCACGATCGGGGGCGAGCAGGGATTGGGGCTCTCTCGCACGGCGTTCTTTGAGAAGTTTTTCCCCGAACTGGCTGGAGTGTTCGTGTCTGTCAAGCGGCTATTTGATCCACTAGGGATTCTGAATCCCGGGAAGATCACTCGGGCCACGACGCAGCCATCTGCTGCGTCTTCTTTTCGTTCATCGCTGGCGGCCGCTCCGGAACTGCGTTCAGAAGGGGCCCCAGAGGGGTCTTCCGCAACTCGCATGGGCTCTCTCTCGCAAGCGAGGCTCTTACCTGTGCTGAATTGGAGCGAATCACAGTTGATCGATGAGGTGGACGCGTGCAACGGGTGCGGCGCGTGCCGGAGTCAGTCATCTGCAACGCGAATGTGTCCGCGTTATCGAGAGAATCCAGCCGAGGAGTCATCGCCGCGGGCAAAGGCAAATCTGATCGCCGGATTTCTTTCAGGGAATATCGAGATCCAGTCGCTTTCGTCCGACGCCGTTCGTGCCATTGCCGACACATGTTTCAACTGCCACCAATGCCGCATCGAATGCGCTGCTGGAGTCGATATTCCGGCGATGGTATTGGAATTAAAGGCGGCCCACGTTGCTGCCAATAGCCTCGGGTTTGCGCCGTGGCTGCTTTCGAGAGTCGACACATTGAGCGCGATTGGTGGAGCGTGTGCACCGCTGGCCAATCGGGCCATCGCCAGCCCGCGCGCCCGATGGCTTATGGAAAAGCTGCTGGGGATCGCGCAGGGGCGCAAGCTTCCGCCCTTCACGGGCAACCGGCTGATGCGATGGGCTACGCGACGCGGCCTGACACGTCCATCACGTCGCAGCGGGCCTCGCGTGCTTTATTTTCTCGACACCTACGCGCGGCGGCATGATCCTATGTTGGCGCAGGCTTTTGTGTCGGTGCTGGAACGCAATGGGATCGGTGTGTTTATCGATCCACGGCAGGTGGCCTCCGGTATGCCGATGGTGTCGGAGGGGGATGTGAACGGGGCGCGAAAGCTGGCCCGTACCAACGTGCGTGTGCTGGCTGAGGCGGTGCGACTGGGCTACCGGATCGTGTGCACTGAGCCGTCGGCAGTGACCTGCATCACGCATGACTATCCACGCTTCGTTGACGACGACGACATGGCCCGCGTGGTGGCAGCCACCTGCGATGCCAGCACTTTTTTATGGGAACTGCATCGAGAAGGGCGGCTTCAACTGGATTTTCATCCGGTGCCTGGCCGCATTCTCTACCACGCACCGTGCCATGTGCGAGCCGCAGGAGGTGCACGCCCCGCGGAGCATCTGCTGCGATTGATCCCCGAACTGTCAGTGGAGGCCGTCGATCGGGGCTGCTCCGGGATGGCGGGCACGTTTGGCTTGGCCCGTGATCGCTACCGCGCCAGCCTGCGAGTGGGCCTTGGGCTCGTTACGGCCATGCGAGGTGCCGGTATCGAGGCGGGTGCTACCGAATGCAGTGCCTGCCGGATACAAATGGAGCAAGGAACCACGAAGCCGACCGTCCATCCAGTGAAGTTGTTAGCCAAAGCGTATCGTTCGCTGGAGGGCTTCGGCGGGTTGTCAGCGCAAGGGCTCGACTCGCTTCTGACAGCCAGCAGCGGTCGACTCACCACCAGCGAGTAAGGGATGCGTTGCGAGTCAGTTATGAATCCATCAGCGTTCAATTCAACAGTCGTACCATCACCGGGTGGGCATTCAACGAGCCAGCCTGTGCATGCCAGTGCCCAAGCGATGCCGCCGCCACAGTCAGAAATTCTGCGAATCACATTCTTTGCAGGGATGGCAGAGGCAGTTGGGCGGCGCCATCTGGACATGCCGTGGACGGGGGGTAGCGTGGAACAATTGCGAGCTATGCTGGCGGCAGAATGTCCGGTCATCGCCCCACTTTTAGCCCGTAGTGCCGTGGCGCTGGCAGGGGTTTATGCCGCCGATCAAACCGTTGTGCCTGCCGGGGCCGACGTGGCGATTATTCCTCCCGTCAGCGGAGGCTGAGGATGGGTATCCCTCACTCCAATGGCGACGATTTTAATTGTTACCGGCGGCGCGACGGCGGTAATCACGAGCCGCTCTTCGTGCGGGAGCCAATCGACACGCAACGAGTGCTGGCGGCTGTGGCCAATGACGCCGCGGGCGCCAACGTGCTCTTTGTCGGAACCGCTCGTGGGATCACCGATGGCGTGTTGACGTCTGGCTTGGAGTACGAGGCTCACGAGTCGATGGCGGCAGATAATCTGATACAATTACGAGCCGAAGCGGTGTCGCGTTTTTCGCTCGCAGCCTGCGCTGTGGTGCACAGGCTGGGAAAGATCGCTGTGGGCGAGGCCAGCATCGCGATTGCCGTCAGCGGCCCACACCGCCACGCCGCATGGAGGGCCGCCGAGTGGCTCATGGAACAGATCAAAAAACAAACGCCCATTTGGAAGTGCGAATATAGACCAGACGGTCAGCGAGAGTGGTCGCACCCAGGGAGCATGCCGGTGGGCTGTGCGTCGGAGGAACATGAGCCATGATCGCCGCGACACCACCAGATGCTTCAAAGTTGCTCGTGGATGGCTTTGGCCGCGTCCATACTGATTTGCGCATCAGCGTTACCGATCGGTGTAATTTGCGTTGCACCTACTGCATGCCGTTGGAAGTGGCGTTCAAGCCCCGCGATGAACTGCTGAGCTACGAGGAGATCGCTCGAGTGGTTCGTGTGGCGGCGGGCCTAGGCATTCGCACGATTCGGCTCACCGGGGGCGAACCGCTTGTACGCAGCAGAATCGACGTGCTGGTGCAAGCATTGGTTGCGATCCCAGGGATCGAGGATGTGGCGATGACGACGAACGGTTTGCTCTTGGCCGAGCAGGCAGGGCCGCTGTATGCCGCCGGCCTCTCACGACTCAACGTGAGCCTCGATAGCCTGCGAGAAGATATGTTTGAAAAAATCGCTCGCCGCAAAGGTCTGGATCAAGTGCTGGCGGGATTGACCGCGGCGCAGGCCGCCGGCTTTCGCTCGATCCGCATCAATGCAGTTTCGATTCGCGGTCTTACCGAGGATGAGATTGTGCCGCTGGCCACGCTGTGTCGGCGGCAGGGCTTTCACTTGCGTTTCATCGAATTTATGCCGCTTGATGCCGAGGGCGCATGGTCCAATGATCAGGTACTTTCGGGCCAGAAAGTCCGTGAGATCCTCGCGGCCAACGTGGGGCCGCTCGTGCCAGCGGTTCGCAGCGACGCAGCTCAGCCCGCAGTCGATTATCTCTGGGCTGACGGCGGCGGTAGTGTGGGGTTTATTGATTCGGTGACATCGCCGTTTTGCGGGCAGTGCGATCGGCTGCGGCTCACGGCCGACGGACAGTTTCGGAACTGTCTATTTTCGACCACCGAGTGGGATGTCCGACGGGTACTCCGCGACCACGATTCCAGCACGGTCCGAGCCTCTGGAAGTGTAGTCGATGAACAGATTGCCGCTGTTTTGCAAGCGTGTGTCGGGGCCAAGCGGGCCGCTCACGGCATTGGCACACCCGAGTTTGCTAGGCCCGCGCGTGCGATGTATCAGATTGGAGGATGAGTGTGACACAGCCTCTTGCTCCTCGCCGGTACCTCGACCATGCAGCGACGTCATGGCCAAAACCAGAGATCGTTTTCAGGGCGTGGGAGCAAGCCGCCCGTACAGTCGGAGCGGCGGCCGGCCGCGGCGTTTACCGCGAGGCTATCCAGGCAGACGCGATCTGCGAGAGCGCAAGGAGCAGGGTGGCGGGCCTGTTGGGTGGGGTGGATCCCTCGCGTGTAGCATTTCCAGCGGGTGCCACGCTCGCACTCAATATGGCGATTCATGGTTTGCTCAAGCCAGGGGATCACGTTCTTGCGATGGCATCCGACCACAACGCCACGCTCCGACCCCTCCATTGGCTCTCCACACGCGGCATCATTGAAACCACGATCGTGCCCTGCGACGGTGTTGGCCGTGTGGATCCGGATGCAGTTGCCAACGCTTGGCGGCCCTCGACAAAGCTCATTGTCTGCTCGCATGCCTCCAACGTCACCGGCGTGCTGCAAGAGGCCGAGGCCTTGGCTGCTATCGCCCATCAGCGGGGCGGCCTCCTGCTTTTAGATGCCGCGCAGACGCTTGGGCAGATCTCCTTTATGCCTCGCGGCCTTGGCGAGTCGGCCTTTGGAGCCGACGTTGTAGCGGCTCCCTCGCATAAATGGCTGCAAGGAATGGCGGGGGCGGGGATTTTCTGGGTACGGCCGGGGATCGATGTGGAGTTGCTCGTGCAGGGTGGAACCGGCACATCGAGCAACAGTCTGGAGATGCCGGATTCGTTTTTGCAGCGAATGCAACCAGGCACGCCCGACGTGCCTGCATTAGCGGGGCTTTCAGCAGCCGTGGATTGGCTGGATTCCCAGACGATTGAGGCAATCGCTGCGCAGGGGCGCACGCTGGCCCAAGGGTGTGCTTCGCAGCTGCGAGAGATTCCTGGCGTGCGGGTGATTGGGCCGCGAGACATTGCTGTGCCGATTGTGAGTTTTACGGTAGAGGGTTATGATCCGTCTGAAATCGCAGCACTGTTGGAGCAGTTGGCCGGCGTGCAGGTGCGGTCGGGTTTTCACTGCGCCGCTCTCGTACACGACCACATTGGCACGCAGTCTGGCGGCACGGTGCGTGTGAGCTTTGGTCCGTTCAACTCAGCCGACGATGCCGATGCGGTGGCAGAGGTCATTGCCACACTTGTATCCACCACGAGTCGTTAGGAAAAAAATCAATGGCAGGCATTAGTAAAGAAGCGTGGTATTCCGATGGTCTGCGATTTGAATGCACGCAGTGCGGCGACTGCTGTTCAGGTTCCGAGGGCTATGTCTGGGTGAATCAGGAAGAAATCGATGGGATGGCCAACCGAATCGGTATGGATTCGGCGGCATTCGAAGAGCAGTTTGTGAAGCGGGTGGGCGTGAGGCGTTCGCTGAAGGAACGGCCGGGTGGCGACTGCGTGTTGCTCGACCCACAAACGCGAAAATGCACAGCTTACGAGGAGCGTCCTAGGCAGTGCAAAACGTGGCCATTTTGGCAATCCAATATCCGCACGCCCGAAGCATGGGCAGAAGCCGCGCAGGCTTGCCCAGGATGCAACAAGGGCGACCTTGTGCCGCTGGAACAGATTGTCGAACAAGCCGCCAAGATTCGGATCTGATTTCGCTGCGACTGTGCCGCGATGGCATCGTGACCGGACGGGCGTTGTGGCCCGATGCGGTCCCTTGTGCATAGCACTCTGATAAAACAGACGTTTTACAAGTGGAAAAGTGCACGGATGACTTTTTCCACGGACAGCTAGAGAATGCCGCCGTGCGTGCGGTATGGAGTCATGTGCGAGGGCTGATCGAGGAACCAGATTCGTTCCCACTCATCGGTAATGGTGCGCAGGTCCTCCGAGGTGTAGATCAGTTCTTGTGCCCGTCGAATCGGATCGCCAGAGTACATCGGAATGAGGCAACCGGTGCTCGTTGAGAGCATCGCAGCCGCGAGCAGCATCCAGCCAGCCTTCCTCATCGCTCGGTCCTCCATTGACCCTATGACTCTGTCTTCGTGATTTTTCTACAGCCTGAAACCATTCGACGCCCGGAGCCATCCGGTGGCCAGCGTGGTTGTGACCGATTGGCTCAACTTACGGATGTATCCGGCTTCAAAGAATCCTTCATCGAACAAGATGTACTCAAATGACTCTGTATGTGCCAATGCCTGCTCAGCGTCGCAAGGGCTTTTCATTCCATAGCTTCCTTGCCCAGAACACCTAGCCCTCGCCCTTGTGCAGCGTCTCTGGCTCTATTTTGTTTTCTTCCGTGGCTTTCAGCGGCTTTTTTAGCGATGTTTCGGGGGGATTTGGGCGATCGAATTGCCGAACGCGCATTTCCATTTCCTTGCCTGGCTTGAACGTCACAACGCTTTTTGCCTCTACCGTAACCTTCTCTCCCGTTCGCGGGTTCCGGGCTTCTCGGGCTTCCCTTTTTTTGATCTGAAACACGCCGAAATTACGCAGCTCGATCCGCCCTTCCCGCACCAGCACATCGATCAGGGCATCAAACGTACTTTGCACCAGTTTCCGCGTGCGAAGCTGGGGAAGATCGATCTGCTCGGCAATGGTCCGGACAATATCTTTTTTGGTCACGGCTCCGACGCTCCGAGCGATGCCATCCCGCCAGCTTTTTCAAAACAAAACCAGTCACAAAAAGCCGCACGGAAATCGTCCGAAGCCTAAGCCTGACAAGGACTAATGTCAACCAGCCGCCTCTCGGGGATGGGCCACACAAGGCACTTGCTTCATGTGGATATCGGCCTGCACAACCGGCAAACTTGACCCAATCGGACTTTTTTGGAATGGCTCACAATTTCCTCAGAAAACCCACTACACTCTGGTGTTTCCAGCGGTTGGCGGGTTCGTCATCGCCCGACAGCCATTTTTTATGTTTTGGCCCGCCAGCCTTCTATGCTCCACCCAGACAGGCCATCCCTGCCCTCCACTCCTTCCGAAATCGACCTGTCTGTTTCGTTGGGGAGACTGCGGTTACCCAATCCAATTCTGGTGGCCTCGGGCACGTTTGGCTACGGCCGCGAGATGGTTGGATTCGTGGCGATGGAACGCTTGGGTGGCATTGTGCCCAAGACGATCACTCGAAGGCCACGGCCAGGAAACTCCCCGTGGCGAACGGTTGAAACAGCGGCAGGCCTTCTCAATTCCATTGGCCTCGACAACGATGGCATCGACTCGTTTCTCAAGCACCAACTGCCGTGGCTCTTGGCGTGCGGGGCGCCCGTGATCGTGAGCATTGCCGGAGCGTCGGAGGAAGAGTTCGTGCATCTAGCCGATCGGCTCGATGGCGTACGAGGCATCGCGGCGCTGGAGCTGAACATTTCCTGCCCCAATGTGAGCCACGGTATTGATCTGGGCACCGATCCGGAAATGTGCCGCCGGGTGGTGGCAGGCGTGCGCGGTGTTACAAAGCTACCGGTCATCGCCAAGCTGACGTCGAATGTCACCGACATTGTGAGCATCGCCAAGGGAGCTAGGGACGGCGGCGCCGATGCCATCACGCTGATCAACACATGCCAAGGAATTGCGATCGATTGGCGGCGGCGGCGGCCGCTCTTGGGGAACGTCATTGGTGGGTTAAGTGGCCCAGCGATCAAGCCAATCGCATTGCGTTGTGTGTATCAGGTACGTCAAGCCGTCGATCTGCCTATCATTGGCGTCGGCGGCATTCAAACGATCGACGATTGCATGGAATTTTTTGTGACAGGAGCTTCGGCGGTGCAGATCGGCACGGCGAATTTTGCGGAGCCGATCGTGTCAACGCGACTGCTCGACAGTCTTCCAAATGCCTTGGCGCACCTTGGGACGACGCGATTGACCGACGTGATCGGCACCCTCATTCTGCCAACGGACAGCGTCGCACAGGCTGTTGCTCCGAGAAGCCATCAGCCACTCGAGGGCCAACCGCATGCCTCCTAAGTCCCTGCCCGCGGACGCGTCAGCACAGCCTGCGCGGCCTCCTTGCGTGCTCTCAGGCATTCAGCCGACGGGACGATTCCACTGGGGCAACTATTTTGGAGCCATTCGCCAATACATTGAACTCCAGACCGCTGGCGATGCTTTTTACTTCATTGCCGACCTGCACGCGCTCACGACCGTTCGGGATCCCGAGCGACTGCGAGGCTTGGTCCACGCGGCGGCAGTCGATTTGGTAGCCCTCGGCTTAGATCCCGATCGCGCCACGCTCTTCGTGCAGTCTGACGTGCCCGAGGTGGCAGAACTCATGTGGTTGCTGATGAGCGTTGCGCCCATGGGACTCTTGGAGCGATGCCACGCCTACAAGGACAAAAAACTCCGAGGCCTTCCGGCGGATGCGGGTTTGTTTACCTACCCTGTGCTGATGAGTGCGGATATTCTGGCATACGATGCCACCATCGTGCCCGTTGGAGAAGATCAAGTGCAGCATATCGAGGTCTGCCGCGATTTGGCTGGCACATTCAATCATCTGTACGGTGAGGTATTTACGTTGCCGCAGGCACGGTTGGTGGAGAGCGGCGCCAGAGTACCGGGCATCGATGGCCAAAAGATGAGCAAGAGCTACGAGAACACGCTGGATGTGTTTGAGGATCTGCCGTCGCAGAAGAAAAAAATTATGCGGATCACCACGGACTCTCGGCCGATGGAAGAGCCTAAGGACCCTGCCGACGACCACCTCTTTGCCCTCCATGCTCTGGTGGCCTCTGCGCCTGACCGCCAGGAAATGGCCGAACTCTACCGTCGCGGTGGCTTTGGCTACGGGCATGTGAAAAAAGCGCTCGTAGAGTCGGCTGCACATTTCTTTGCCGAGGCCCGCAACCGCCGCGCCGCCCTCGAGGCGGATCCCGGCTGTATTGAGGCGATCCTGGCCAACGGGGCTGTGCGAGCCCGCAAACAGGCGGCGGCAGTTCTGGCCAGGGCACGGCAGGCCTGCGGACTAGCGCGGGGCACAGCGGCAGGGAGGCGTTCATGAACGTGTTGGGCATCGGCACCGACATTACGGAGTGTTTGCGAATCGCGCAGATGATCGAGCGGCACGGCGAGCTCTTTGTGGGCCGCGTGTACACGCCGCTGGAGATCGAATACTGCCGCAGCCGACGGATGGCTACGCAACACTTCGCCGGTCGCTGGGCTGCGAAAGAGGCAGTGCTTAAAGCATTGGGCACCGGCTGGAGACGCGGCATTAGCTGGCGCGACATCGAGGTTCGCAACGCAGCCGGTGGACGACCGCAGGCATTTTTGAAGGGAGGCACGCAGGAGGTGGCAAAGGCGATGGGCATCGAGTGCGTGCTGATCAGCATTTCGCACTGCCGCTCGCATGCGACAGCCTATGCGGTTGCCATCGATGAGATTCCCAGCACGTTTGCGGGCGATCCGCCTTGGTTGTAAAGGCCCCGGGCGTGCGAAGCGTTCGCCGATCCCATCGCCGAACCGTTCTGGGGTGTGCCGAGACGACGCGCTAGCTTTCGCTTTCCGCATGCGCTTCGAGCCGGCCGTGTGCGTGTCTAGCCGACGAAGGGCTTGAGTTCGGCGAGGCCGCCTTCGATCTGCAGCGATACCAGTGGCGTGCCTTCGGGCACAGGCGTGGTGCCGTCGCGGCGAGTCAGCGAGAGCCGAACGTGACCTCGTAAGAGGGCTTCGAGTTCTTTTTCGAGGGCCAGTCGCTGCGGTTCGGCGAGCTTGCTAAACGCTTCGCGGCCCCGGCACTTCGGGAAGGCGCGGCAGCCCAACCACGGGCCGCGTTTGCCATTCCGCAGGTTCATGACGTTGCCGCACTTGGGGCAGGCGATATCGGTGAGAACCGGTGGCGCTGCAGGAAACTTGAGGTTGCCCTTGCGATCCAGGTTCAGAATGAACGCCGGCGGTTCGGCGGGTTCGCCCTCTGCGGCTTTCCTGCCCTTCGCTTTGACGGGCCGCGGCTTGTCCTCAACGAGGAAATCACCAAACTTTCCTGTCCGCTTAACCATCGGGATGCCGGCTGGAGAGAGCATGTCAATCTGCTCGGGCAGGAGCGGCCGCCCTTGGCGATCCACGGGCATTGCAAACGTGCAGGCCGGCACTTCCTTGATCTTGGCAGGCTTGCGGGCTTTTGCCTTTGTGCCTGACTTCTTCGACTTGGCCGCTGGCTTTGGAACGGCCACAGGGACCACGGGAATCTTCTCGTTGTAGCCGCTGCAGGAAAGAAACTGCCCTGTCTTACCCAGCCGGTATTCGAGCTGTCGCGAGCAGATCGGGCACGCAAACGGCGCAGGCTCTGTCGTGGCCTTCACGTGGGCTTCTTCC
>QWQH01000018.1 GCA_003670915.1 Planctomycetota bacterium
ATTTCAGTCGATACAATTTTGTCGCGTGCGGCTGCGATCAAAGGCGGCGGGATGCGCACCCGATTGGGGTGGATTGTCTGCGCTGCGCTCGTGGCCCTCGTGGCTCTGGTCTTGAGCAGCAGCGTGATTCGCTCAGTCGGCCCGATTCAAAAGCAGCCAAACCTTCCACCGGTCGCCGAGGTGGTCCACGCCGACAGCCAGTCCGAGGTGTCGCCCAGTCCAGAGAACAGCCCTCCGGAAAACATTTCGTCGGTGGCCGCGGAGAGTGCTCTGGTAGCCACAACACCCACAGAACCACCGCAGCCAGCCGTTCCGAGTACCCCGCCAGCCACCACGCCGTCTGAGCCCGATGCACGACAGAACGATCCGTGGACGATCGACGTAGACGCATTGGCAAATGCGCCGGCTTCACCGAGAGCGTTGTTCACGATGCCAGCGGCGATCGAATCGACATTGGCGGCCGAGGGCCTCAAGCGATGGTTCTCTCCTGTGGCTGGACGCCCCAGCACATTTGGTGTGGAGCCCATCAACGCTATTGCCTGTGGAAAATTTGATGGCGTGGTTCAACTGCGGGCCCCGCTGGCTGCAGGCACCTCACTGCGGATGGCGGTCAAAGACCTTTCGCTTTTCCGGATGCATTTTTGGGCAGGCGCGTCGGGGATCACGCTGGACTCGTACGGCCCTGCGGGCCCGTGGGCCGCGTACGCCACTACCCGCCTAGGCACCGAGCCGCTGCCCACCGGATTCAGGCTCGTCGCAACCGACGATGGACGCATGATCCGCACTTATCTCAAGCCCAAGGAGCCAGCAATCTTCGAGTTGCGACATGACGACGGCCTGCTCACGCTCTCCCGTGGCAACGTACGGATCGTCGAGGCCCCAATGGCCGCTCCTCCCACCGACATTTATTTTGAGGGCACTTGCGTATTGCAAGGCATTGCGATGACACGCGCGGTGCCACTGCCGCCAAACACATGGCCCCACCGCGATTCGCCAACTCACTCGTTTGCGTTGCAAGAACAGAAGTGGCTCCAAAACACCCAGCCCGGCGGCACGTTCAACGAACTTCCTGGTGGTGGCGTGGAACTCGTGGCTGAGAAAAATCCACAACCCGTCTGGGCCGCATTTACGCTGCCTGATGGCGGGCTCCATGAAATCGTGTTTGAAATCCAATCTCTGGCTCCCGGCGTCGGCATCTGCCTAGGAGACGCCGAAGGCAAGCCGCTACACCTTTTGAGATGTGTGGCCAACCAGCAGAACAAGGCTCTCATGCAACTGGAGCCCACTCCTGCCCCAGGCAACAACCAGATTGAGGGGCCAGGGCTGCCTCACGAACGGCCGATCGCATTCGTCAGCGAAAAGTCGTGGCTGAAAGTGAGCCAGTGCGGCGGAATCTTGCGATGCTCAGTGAGCGACGATGGCGTGCATTGGACGCAGGCGTTTGGTCCGATAGCGACTCCAGCATTTGCGTCGATTGGGCTGCAGGCCGCTGCGCACCCCTCGCGGCGAACGATGGTCGTGCGAGACATCCGAGTGATTCGGTGTGAGATGCTCGAATCGCTCGCCCCGGTCGACTTAAAAAACGCAGCGGTCGAACTCCCTGAAGTAACAGCTTTTCCCGCATGGCGCGAGGCTGCCACCAATGCCAGGCCACCTGCTGCGCACGCGGAACCGTGGCTGCGAGCCTGCGCTCTACGACGGTTGGCCTCCAACTGTCGAAAGGATTTAGCCATTGAGCTGCTGGCGTTCCTCTGGCAGGACAGCCTGCTGATGAAGATGCCTCTGGATGACCGCCTGCGGCTCCTCAATGAAATTGCGATGCTGGCACCGGTCTGGACCGATCCCGATGCGGCCACGCGGATGGCGAGGCTGTATGAGGATCTGGGCTTGATTCTTTCCGATGAAGGCAAGCCCCGCTGCTACTCTCTGGTGGCCCATGCGCAGCAAACGTGCCCGCTTATGTGTAATGCTCCCTATCTTTTCTTCCCTGAATCGCTGGCTCGCCGTGAAGTACTTGAACTCGCGTTGGGCCAACGATGGGACGATTTGAATGAGCTTTTGGTCCGCCTTGCCTTCTTTGGGTTTGCTGATCTGCCGAGCAACTCACCTTTCTTCGCCTGGGCTCGAGCCATCGCAGGTAATTCACTCGCTAGCTCCGGTGCCGCGCCATTGGAAGCACTCACACCGCGCATTAGCTTGCTTCCAGAGTGGCGGCATCCGCTCGTTGCCGAGCCGAGCAAAGAAGGCTTGAACGTCTCTGCAGATTTCGTCGCCGCGATCGATGGTGAGGATTACAGTCATCTCTGCGAGATGCTCTGCGCCGCCACGGCAGATAGTGCGTTAGGATTGCTACCCGATCGCCTCGATGCCGATCTTTTGACAAGCCTGCCGGTGACAGTGGCCGCAGCCATGAGCGAACTCCCCAAGCTCCAAGAGGTCATGCGTGCTGATTTTGGCGAGCGTGGCAGCCTCCGCGTGCGACAGGCGATCGACGCGGCTGATGCCCGCGGCGTGGAGGCATCGACCGTTGAATACTTCGGCACAGAAGCGGCGGCCGAATCGCATCTTTGGCTGGGTAACCGAAGTCTTTCTGCAGGCGATGTGGTCGCCGCGCAGAACAGCTATCGGCTAGCCCAACGCACGGCAAGCCCGGCGCTCAAGGACCGCCTTCTCGCTGCCCAACGCGTTGCAGACTCGCTGGTCGGCGGCGAGCAGATACTGGCCGCGACCGTCCAAGCTCCTGCGGCCCTCCCCGCACCACGGGATTACGATCCGACTGTTCGGGGACGATTGGAAGCGGATGTGGGTAATAACCCAGGCGGCATGCCCCCTGAATATCAGCGGGGCGGTCCGGGCTGGGGTGCCTCATCGATCGACTGGGGAGCACGGCAGACAGCCATGCTTCCTCTGGAAGGCAGGCTGCTGATCAGCAATCGCTTTCAGTTGGCCAGCTACCACTGGCAATCCGGTCAGTTGGAGTGGCGGGCCGGCCTCGGCGGCGATGCAGGGCTCACGCACGAATGGCCGGGTCAGGCAATGCGGCCGATCGCCACCTCGACCCACGCCTACGTACGACGGCTCAGGAAAACGGGGCCGACGCTCGCCGCGATTCTGCTTGCTGGTGGCGCGATCGCATGGGAGACAAAGCCTCGCCCAGGGGCTTTCATCGTCTCCGATCCCATCCTCTTTCAACAGGCCATCTGTGCCTGCACTGCAACGCCAGTGGGCGATGACTATTCAATTGCTCTTGCCATGTTTGATGCCAACTCTGGACAGCTGCTTCGGGAGCAGCCGCTCCTCTCGCTTCGCAACGGATGGTGGAAGCAGCGAGACTGCCAATTGAGTTTAATCGAAGGTGGATATGCGATCACGTGTGGCGGCAGTGCGATCAGCTGCGATCACGCAGGCAACGTCCGCTGGGTGCGGCGGGATCTCTGGGTGCCCGCTGCGGTGGACTCGTTCTGGATGTTCCAAGCCATCCAGCCGCCGATCATCGCCGACGGCCAGTTATTGGTGGTGCAGCCGGGAGTGCCAGCCGTATTCGCTCTGGATGCCGCACATGGCCGCGTGGCGTGGAAAATCAGCATGCCTGGCGTTCGCCGCGCGCTGGGCATCGTCTCGCTCCCTGCGGAAAAAACAGAATTGCTGGTAGTCGAAACAACGACCGGCTGGGTGGCGATCGACGTGGCCGACGGAGCGATGAAATGGCGGGTGGATTCAAACGACATGCTGGATGCGTGCCTCGTCAGCCAGAAGGAGGGCGTATTGGTGGCCGTCCGAGAGCGGATGGAAAAGGAGCCGTTGTGCCAGCCAGTCTTCCTGTGGCTGGATTCGACTACAGGAACGATACGCCACAGGGCAACGTTCCCAACGCTCAAAGATCCCTCTCCCAATCTGGGGCTCCATCTGGGGACAAGTCTGGGGCCAATGGTTTGGCACGGCGAGCGTATCTGGGCTCTTTCGGGCCGAGGGCCAGCCGATCCCACTCGCGATCTTTTGGAATTCGTCCCCAGATGAGGTAACCGAACTCATGCGGCGGTCATAGTGAAGTATTCATCTGCCTATTCCCCTACATGCTATTCCCCTACATGCTTCCCCTGATTCACTGAACGGCCGTTTGATTTTCCTATGAAGAGACTCGCCGGAAGAAAAAAAGGAATCGCGGTTCTAGCCATGGGTGTGGTCGGTTTGTTGTGCCTGGGCGCAGCCAATGCGTCAGGCCAACCGGCATTCAAGGGGGGCGACTGGGAGATCACTCCCGAAAGCGAGGCGGCTCTCAATCGCGGCCTTGAGTGGCTCGCAGCCAACCAGACAGCCGCAGGCAATTGGGAGTCGAACGATCTCGGTCTCGTCGGCGTTGGCGCACTCGCCTTTTTGTCTGCCGGGCACATGCCAGGTGTGGGGAGGTATGGCGAGAACGTCGACCGCGCCTTGGCTTTCATTGCCACGCACGCAAAGCCCAGCGGCTTGCTCAACATGGCTGGCGACAATCGCGACATGTACAACCACGGACTGGCCACGTTTGTACTCGGGCAGGCCTACGGCATGACACCCGATCCACTCGTTGGCCGAACGCTCGATCGAGCACTCAAGCTCATCGCTCGCATGCAGGGCCCGGGTGGCGGTTGGTCATATGTCGCCAAACCGGGAGACGGCGATCTGAGCCTGTGCGTCATGCAAGCCAAGGCACTGCGCAGCGCCGTTGACAGCGGCTTGGAAATCCCGGCCGAGGTGATCGATCGCGCCATCCGGCAGGTGCGGCGGCACTACCATCCCAAGCACGGCAACCGCAATGCACCGGAGTCCGAGTTGCAGAAAGGCCCGGGGCAGTTCTGCTACTCCATCGGAGGTGGCAACGCCACCGTAGCGATGGCGGCCGCTGGCGTTGTCTGCCTGCAGGAGTTTGGACAGTACGATGACTGGCGGATTCCCAAGAGCATGGAGCCAGTCACGGCCGCGATCGCCGCAGTGAAGCCGCAGGCTCAGCACAACGGCACGATGCCATTCGATGCTTACACGCTCAATTACATCGGCCAGTCGCTCTACCAAGTAGGTGGGAAGGGCTGGAATGACCACTACCCGAAATTGCGAGACTGCCTCGTGGCCTCGCAACAGTTGGAAGCGAAGAATCCAGCCCACAATGGCAAGTGGGCCGCACAGGGGCAGGTGGGCGGCAAGCCGGGCGAACTCTACAGCACCAGCGTAGCGGTCTTTATTCTCGCCATTCCCAACCGCTATCTGCCAATCCTGCAAGAGGGCCCGATCGATGGCCTCCGGCAACAGTTTTCAAGCGTTCAGCCCTGACCCTTTCAGCCCTGACTCCCCGGCACTTTCAGACCCGAAGAGGCATAGCACGAGCGATGCCACCTGCGTCAACAGATTCAAAGCACACCCACCATGCTGACATTCCTCCCAGGCGCCCAGATGTTTGCGATCGCCGGCCTCATCGCCGCAGCGGCACCGATCGTGATTCACCTGCTGAACCGTCGCCGGTTTCGCGAGATCGACTGGGGGGCTATGGATTTTCTGCTGGAGGCATCCAGCCGCAGCCGATCCTTGCTTCAGCTTCGTGACCTGCTCCTCTTGTCGCTGCGCACCGCGGCGGTGGCCCTCTTCGGACTGGCAATCGCGCGACCATTTCTAGCCGCCCGCTCTGGCGCGGCCAGTGGCGGCGGTCCAGTGCACGCCATCCTCGTTCTGGACAACAGCCTCAGCATGGGCCGCGAGCGACTCGGTGGCACAACGCTGCTCGACGATGCCCGCACCAGAGCCAAGGAATTCATCGATCGCCTGCCGCTGGGCAGTCGCATGTCGGTGCTGCCACTGTGCGGCTCTGCTGGCACAGTGAGTTTCGACGCGCAGCGAACCAAACAAGACGCCTTGGAAGCCATTGACGCGATTGGATTGGTAGATCGCGCGGGGAGTGCTGCCGTCGCTGTCGACTTGGCTGCACAGGCCGCCGCGCTGGCCCCAGAGGTGCCTGACAAGCGGGTTGTGTTCATCGGAGACCAGCAGGCGGTGAATTGGCCGACCGACGCTTCGGGGCTCATGACCAAAGCCGTTCCGGAAATGCAAGTTGTGTCTGTTGTCTCGGAGGAGAATGCCTTGCAAGGCCCCGGTGCCGACGCGGAGAGCAACGACAACACATGGGTGGAGTCGCTTTATCTAGAAGACGGCGTTGCCGACGTGGAGGCTTCTGCCACGTTCACCGCCGTGATCCGCCACGAGGGATCGTCGCCTCGCCCGAACGTACAGATTTCACTTGCGATTGACGCTACGGAAGTTGCCACAGAGACCGTCGACCTCGAGCCAGGGCAATCACGAGAGGTGACGTTTGTGCACCGTTTTGATGCCTCGCCAGAGCCTGGCCGACCCACGTTTGCCTCCGCGATGGTGTCGCTGCCGACCGACAGCCTGCCCGAAGACGACAGCCGCACCATGATGGTGCCGGTCGTGGCAGCGCTGCCGATTGTGTTTATCGATCAGTTCGGCGCTGACGGCGAGCAGCCCAGCCGCAATCGTTACGGCGAAACTCGCCACATTCGTCGCCTCCTCGCACCGGTCGTTTCACGAGCCGATGCGGGCAGACAGCTCGTGCAGGTGCGTCATGTACGGATTGACGAGGTCACAAAAGACCTGCTCGAGGATGCTCGCATGGTGGTGATCGCTGGCGTGCGAACACCGGCACCTCTTGTGGATCTGCTCCGACAGTTTGTGGTTCAAGGAGGCCAATTGGTGATCGCCGCTGGCGCCGATTTTGACGCCGATGAATGGAACCGCGAGGGCTGGCTGGATGGCCGCGGCATCCTGCCGCTGCCGCTTGCTGGCACGATCGGCACGCTCCCAAATGAAGCCGGTGAACTGAAGCCATTTTTCCTTGACTGGCGCACGATGAAAGACGACATCCTCTTCCGCCTGCCGGGCGTTCCCGACGAGCAGCTGGCCGATCTCTACGGCGGCCCGCTTTTCTTCAAGGCCGTTGTGAGTGATGCCAGCCCCGCGACCGTTAACATCGCTCGCGATGCCGAGCGAGATCGCGTTGCTGACGTGCAAAAGCAACGCGAAACGCTGGCCAAGGAGCTGGCAGACTTTGCCAGCATGGAATCGGCAGGACGGCTCACCCAAGAAGACGGCAGCCGCATGAGCTTGGCCCGCGAGGCACTCCAGACCGTCAGTCCCGCATGGCTTGTGTGGGCAACCGATGAGACTACCGACGACGCTTCTCAACAGACGCCCGACAGCGTTGCGCCGCGAGTACTTGCGTCGTTTGACAACGGCCAGCCGTATTTGGTTTCCCGAAGGCTGGGCCGCGGCGATGTGCTCTGGGTTGCGTCTGGCATGGTGAGTCCGTGGAACACGCTGCCCAAGACGAATGCGATGCTGATGTTTGACCGACTCCTGCGAGGGATGCTGGCCGACACCCTGCCAGATCGCACGGTCGACACGGTCGACACGCTCACCATCCCGCTTGCCCCGCGCGACCGCCACGCCACCATTCGTTTTACGCGCCCCAACGGTCGCGAGGAATCGCTCCCCATCGAAGCGCTCGGCGGGGATGCGTATGGCATTCTCCTGCGCGATCTCACGCAGCGTGGCTTCTACACCGTAACGGCCACCAAGCCAGAGCAACGGGAGGCTTCTCAGCGAACAGCACCACTGTGGCGGCTATCGATTGCAGCCAACGGACCATCCCGCGAATCGCAGCCACAGGCTCTGGATGCCTCGTCGTTTGCCGCCCGCTTGAAAAATGCCGAGGGCATCCGCTGGATCGGGCCAGGCGAAACCATCAGTGTGGAGGGTGCCAGAATTGGCGGACAAAACTCTTGGTGGTGGTTGCTGCTGGGAATGCTGGCATGCCTCATTGCCGAGTGGTTTGTTCTAGCCATGCCGCACCGCCACATCGCCAGCCAGAGCACTCCAGGTAGAAGCGATGCAGCCTCCATTCAAAACACTTCGGCGGGCTCGTCTATGCCTGCCACTGTTTAGCCCCTGTTTTTTCTTTGTATGAACACGTTTATCGGCAACCTCCTCCATCTGGATAGCATGCGTTCACTCGACGGCTGGAGCCTGTCGTTTGCGGCTGCGTGGGCCCAACAGCATCCGCTCTGGGTGCTGCTTCTGTGCGGTGTGGCAGCAGCCTCTGCCGTTTGGTTTTACGCGACGTATCAAAGCGGCCTCACTGCCCGCACTCGCATCGTCTTAACCATGCTGCGGGCGGGCCTACTCTGCTTGGTGGTCGTGATGCTAGCCGACCCAGTACTTCGGTTGAGCCTCAAGCATGTGCCGCGGCCTCTGCTGTGGGTGCTCTTTGATGGCACCGAAAGCATGGCAATTCAAGACGAGCTCTCAGATGTTCTCCGCACCTCACTGGAAGAGGCCAGCGGCATTACCGAACAACTGCCCAAGGAGGAAATCACAAAGCCACATCGCTCGCGTCAGGATTACGTCGCTGCCTGGGTTCGCAAGCAGCACAACAACGTTCTCTCCGCACTGGCCTCGCAGTATCGGCTGCGTGCCTATCTTGTTGACTCGGCTGATGCGGTACGACCGCTCCAACTCAACGATGACGGCGAGGGTGGGATCGATGAAAACCACCTCGCCTCCCAGCTCACGACAACCGGAAAGGTGACGGCCATAGGCCGCGCCTTTGACGATCTCTCGCTGCGGCATGCGACAGGCCACCTCCAGGGCGTTGTGATGGTGAGCGACTTTGACCAAAATGCTGGGCCGCCTGCCGCACTGGCTGCACAAAAGCTCGGCGTGCCGTTCTACACCGTCGGCATTGGCCCCGGAGTGGCAGTCGATCTGGCGGTGGACGTGCAGGCTCCGCCGATCATGAAGAAATCTGAACTCTCGACGGTGGTGGTCTCGCTGCGACAGACGGGTCTGACCGGCGCATCTGCCGATGTCACCGTGACAGCCCGGCCCATGGACGGCACGGACGAGGCCAGTCGAAAAGTCATTGCCGTCGGAGGCAAGACGATCGCGCTCACGGGCCCAACCGTCGCCGTCGACTTTCCCTTCACGCCCGAAACGATCGGCCGGCACGAATTGATCGTTGAAGTCGTTCCATTGGAGGGAGAGGGCATCGAAGACAACAACCGCGGCTCTCGCGAGGTCACTATTCGAGATGATTTCCTACGGCTGATGGACGTCGAATACGAGCCCACCTGGGAGTGGCGGTTTATCAAGGAGGTGTTCCATCGCGATCCTCTCGTGGGCATGCGAGGCTTCCGCACATTTCTGCGATCGGCTGATCCGAGAGTGCGCGAAACAAACGAACTGTTCCTTGCCACGCCGGCCCCACAACGCAGTGAGTTTTTTGCCAACGACGTGATCTTCCTCGGCGACATGCCTGCCTCGGCGATCACCTCGCGGTTCTGCGAAATGACGCGCGAATTCGTAGAGAATTTCGGTGGCGGCTTGGTGGTGATCGCCGGGAGTCGGTTTGGACCCGGGCAACTGGCAGGCACGGCGATAGGCGACATGCTGCCGGTGGTGCTCGAATCCGGCGAACGGCTGCGTCAGCAAAAACCGTTTTCCTTGCAGTTTCCATCGGAGGCCGGTCTGGTTGACTTCATGCAGCTCGGCAGCGACGACGCCGAAAACAAAAAGGCGTGGGCGAATCTCGGCACCCTGCCGTGGTATCAGCCTGTCGTGCGGCCGCACCCACAGGCCACGATTCTGGCCGTGCATCCCACCGACACGTGCACCGACGGCAAGACGCTGCAACCGATCATCGCGATCCGTCGCTACGGCCGTGGCGAAGTGGTCTACGTTGGATTCAACGAAACCTGGCGGCTGCGAAAAAAGTATGGTGAGCTTTACTACCGCCAGTTCTGGGGACAGATGATCCATCGACTCGGGCTCAGCCACGCGTTGGGCAACCAGAAAAGATTTGTGGTTCGAACCGATGCACCGAGCTACCAGTCGGACGACACCGCCGTGGTGACCATCGAGGCCTATGATGCCAACTTTCAGCCTCTCTCGGAACAGGCCTTGCCAGGGCGTGCCCTCACGGCCCGCCTCATCCGACCCGACCGCGCATCTGGTAGCGCGGAATCAGAAACGATCAGTCTGTCGCAACTTCGCAAGGGTGTTTTTGAGGCCAGGGTGCCGGTCAACGAGGGGGGCGAATACCGGATCCGCGTGATGGATCCGATCGCTCGCAACGAGATCGAAGTGGCTTTCACCGTCACCAGCCTATCGGCCGAACGTCGGGGTGTTGTCCGAAATATTAACTTACAAAACTCTATTGCCTCCGAGACCGCTGGCCGCGCCTACGATCTTCTCTCGGTGAGTCGTCTCCCCGAGGAAATCACACCCACCGCCCGCGTCGAGCATTCGGTACGAGTGATCCCGCTGAGCATGACATGGCTCGCCTTTGCTACTGGACTCGCACTCATGCTCGCCGAATGGCTGCTACGCAAGCGAGCCAACCTCCCCTGATGCCGTCGTGCTCACTGTTATGAAGCAATCCAATCCCATTCACTCCAAACCCGCTTCCGCGCAGGGCACTCCTATGGATTCGATCGGATCCGGCACAGCGCTTGCACCGCTGCGCAGCCGGCTAGCCGCCGTGCGAAAGAGGCGATCGGCCATCCGATGGGTGGCAGCCATTTCCATTCTCGGATTCACCGGGCTGGCAGTTGTGGCAGCCGCCTTTGCGACCGATTGGCTGTTGTCGCTTTCTCGCGCGGGCCGGGCAGGGCTCCTGCTAGCCGCCGGAGGAACGCTGGCTTGGGTATTTTCTCGTCACGTGCGGCCCTGGCTGCGAGTACACGAATCGGACCTCGATATTGCGATGGAAGTTGAGCTGCAGCAGGGCATCGATAGCGATCTGGTGGCAGCGTTACAATTTGAGGAGCCAGGGTCGAACGCGTGGGGCTCGGGTGCTCTGCGGGCTGCGGTGGTCGACTACGTTGCAGAGTTTGGTCAGCGCTGGACGATTCCATCCCAGGTGCCCCATGCCTCGCTGCGACGTCGGTTGGGATGGCTCGCGGCGGCCCTCGTCGGCATCGCTGCCGCTGTGGCGATGCGGCCAGACTTTGCGGCGGCTTTTGTCAACCGGATGCTGTTGGGATCGGCCCACTATCCGACGCGCACAACCATTGCGTCGCTGACGATCGGTGGAAACGCGGTCGATCCAACTCCAGGTGCCTCCGTGACTGTGACAAGCCCTCTGGGCCAGCCGCTGGATTTCGAAGTCGGGCTGGTGGGCGAGCAGCCGGCCTCAGGCCGCGTGCGACTCTCACCGATCGAAGCGGGTGCGGCAACAACAATTCAACTGACATCCGATCAGGCCCGACCCGCGGGTACACTCGTCGGAAATCTTCCGAAGCTCACTGTGTCGGTGGATATGCAGATCTTTGCTGGGGATGCGTGGACCGATCCGATTCCGGTGGTGATTGTGCCGTTGCCCATCGTCGAAACCCTCATGGCCGCCACGCCGCCTGCCTACGCCCGCACCGACGCAAGCGAGTTGGCTTTGGCCGGTGCTCGCCAAGTGACGGTGGTGGAGGGGTCCAGCGTGGCCCTCACCGTGTCGTGCGTGAATAAACCACTTCGATCGGTGTCGCTGGTGATTGACGGCACAGACTATCCACTGCAGAAATCGATTGCCGCCACACCCGCTGGCAATCGCATAGCAGACTCCCCGCTGGCCCCGTTGCATTGGCAGCTTTCGACAGACAATTCTCCGCTGGCTCATGTGACAAAGCCCGTTCGTTTCGAGGTGCGCGTGGTCGATGAGGATGGCCTCTCACCCGCAACGCCTGTGATGGGTGCAATCCGGCTGAAGGCCGACCTGCGGCCTCGAATCTCAGCAGAGATCCTCACGCGGGTCGTGCTGCCAACAGGCATTCCCAGCCTCACGTGGCGGGTGAGCGACGACCACGGCATCCGCGAAGTTTCGCTGCTGCTGGAACCCCTGCCGTTGGTGCCCGATACCTCTGCCAACACTCCTGCGCAGGCCGTCAGCCCCACGCTCATTCAAGTGGCCACGATGCCGCCAGCCGGCTGGCTGGATCACAAGAGCCTGCCGATGGATGGTTCGCTTGCGATCCCACTGGCATCTCTTGGCCTTGAGAAAGGCGATCAGGTGCGCGTCACGCTCCAAGCCACCGACTACCGTGGCAACGCTCCGGGACAGACAGCCTCCAGCGAGCCGATCGTGTTGGACATCACCGATGAGAACGGGATCATGGCAGCGCTCTCTGAAACGGACGGACGCTCTGCCACCGCACTCAATGCCATTATCGAACGTCAACTGGGCGTAGGAGAATCGCCATGACATCTCCATTTTCTATGAGTGAGCCACAGCCACTCTGCCACTGGCTGGCATTGCTAGCGTTGTTTTGCTTGCCATCTTTGTGTCCGGCTGAACCTGTGCCACCCAGACCCTCGCAGCTCTCAGCTCATCAGGCACTGCAGGAGAGGGCTCGTACGATGGCTCGAGAACTCATGGCCAGCGTGATTGACACACAACTCCGACAACTGGAGGACAATGGCCTTACGAATCTGCCGATTCACGCCCAGATTGCCTCGATGCGCAGCACAATCGACGCCATTGTGACAACCGACATGCAAGGTGTTGTGGAACTTTTAGCCGAGAGCGAGGCGAGGACGCCAGCGGAGCAAGCCTCTCGCGTGGTGGAAGCTCGCCGGATGATCCGTCATATCACCATTCGTCTGATGGCGGAGCGTCAACAAATTCTTCGTCGGCTCAAGATTGCTGATATCGCAGCGCAGGTACGCCGCCTGATCCACATCCAGACATCCGCCTCGCAAGCCACAGAGTCACTGCCGCAGCAGCCATCGGGTAAACGCGAATCCTTGACGCTCACTACGATCGAACAGCAACGCACTGTGGAGTCGCTGTGCGCCGCACTGACACAGACGCTCCACGACGTCCGCACGTGGGATGGCCCACTAGGAATTGGCGCACACGAATCGCTGCGCAGGCTCAAGGATGCTCGCTCCGACGAGGCTCTGGACTCCGCGTTGGATCGTCTCGCCGCGTCTGACTTTGCCACGGCATTTGCGGCCCAGCGGCATCTGCTAGCGACATTTGAATCACTCTTAAACGCAATTGAGACATCGCAAGGCGTTGGCGACACCCGCAACAAAGCAGCCCTCGATGCGGTTCGCGAGGTTCTGCAAGCCGGCACAAAGCTCCGTAATGAAATTGCAACGACTCCGCTGACCGATCAATCCGTCGAACGTCTCGTGGAGAAACAGTCGCAGTTTCGCGAAAACATTCACGCGCTGGGTGAACTCGTTGGCGGTGTGCCGCACATCCAACCGCTGCTCGCACAGGCCAAGGAGGCGGCACTGGAGTCAACTGCCAGACTCTTCGACGGGGATCAGCGGCAGGCTGTTGCGGAGGAGAGCAAGGCGCTTGGAAATCTGGCGGCGATTGCCGAACGCATCGAGCGATCAGAGCCGGCTCACAATGAATCCCGGAGTGCCGAGCAACTGGCTGCACGGGTGGACGATCTCCGAAATGCCGCCGTAGAGATGGCGGAGGTCCTCGAGCGTCAGAAAAAAGCTGCCGACGCTGCCCAATCAAACCCGCAGGCGGCCATCCAGCCCCAGCAGGAAGTGGCCGCTGCGATTCCTCGCGTGCAGCAGAAGAAAGACCTGCCTGCGAGCGTCACCGCACGGCTGGAGGAGGCTGCGGAGGCGGCCGTCGCTGCGGCCAAGACACTCGCCGAGCCTCCTACTCAGCAGCCATCGCCCGCAGCAGGAGTTCCAACAGCTGCCAAGGCTTCCGTGGACGCAGCAATGGATGCCGTGAAAGAATCCTCGGCTGAGATCGCGCGGGCCATCGCCGATACGGAGCGAATTCGGGCCGCGACCCAGATCGCGGAACTCTCGCGCGCTGCTGAAGCAATGGAGCGGGCTGCGGCTGCCGAACATGCGATTGCCGAACAGGCTGAGCAGATGGCCGCACAGGCAGGAGAGGCTTCTGAACCGAGCAAGGGCGAGGCGCAGGCTGCGATGGCCGCGGAACAGCAGGATATTGCTGCGGTGGCTGAAAAAGTGGCTCAGGGCATCAAGGCCACTGCACCGGCAGCCGCGGAGGCGATCGCAATCGCGCAAAAATCAATGGCCAAGGCCCAAAATGACTTCGATGCCCTTGCGGCTTCGAGCGACAACCCCATCGCTGCGCCTGCCGGTGATCCCGCGAAGTCCGCTCAGGGTGATCCCGCGAAGTCCGCTCAGGGTGATCCCGCGAAGTCCGCTCAGGGTGATCCGGCGAAGTCCGCTCAGGGTGATCCGGCGAAGTCCGCTCAGGAGGCTGCGGCACAAGCCCATCAAGCGGCCTCGGAACTTGCACATGCCGCGTCCGAAATTCGCAGCGAGATGGCTCATGTGGCAGCGGAACTTGATCGCACTACTCAGGCACAGCTGAGCGAGGCCATCGCGGCTCAACAAGCAGCCGAGTCGGCGATCCCTGAGCCGTCATCGGCCGCGCCGTCGGCTCAGGCGCAAAGCCCTGAGCAGGCATCGGCCACCGCGCCGCAAGACGGTGCACAGCCTGCGGACTCACCGCACAAACAAAGCCCCGAGCAGGCGCAGATGGATGCACAGGCTAGTGCCGAGCGTGAAGCCGCGAATCTGGCTCTCAGGGAGGCCCACATCGCCCGTGATCAATCGCTCGCCAGTGCGATCGCTGAGCAGGCCATCGCTCAAAAGCAGGCCCGCGCGGAGATTGCCGACCGCAGCACAGAGCTCAATGATCAAATGGCACCGCATTCCCTCGAATCGGCGCAGGCGCTTAAAGGTGCCGAAGAGCGATTCGCGGAGGCTCAGCAGGCAATCGGCGAAGACGCATCCGCGATTGCTGGCCAGACGGAGATTGCCAATCAGCCACTGCGAGAGGCACTCGCACTGGCTTCGCAGTTGAACGATATCAGCCAGCCTCCTCTCGAACCGTCTGCCCTCAGCCAACCTGAATTGGGCCCAGGTCAGCCAACGCCGGGTCAGCCAACGCCGGGTCAGCCAACGCCAGGTCAGCCAACGCCAGGCGAGCCAACACCAGGTCAGCCAACACCAGGTCAGCCAACGCCAGGCGAGCCAACACCAGGTCAGCCAACACCAGGTCAGCCAACACCAGGTCAACCAACGCCAGGTCAACCAACACTAGGTCAGCCAACGCCAGGTCAGCCAGCGCCGGGTCAACCAGCGCCGGGTCAACCAGCGCCGGGTCAACCAGCGCCGGGTCAACCAACGCCGGGTCAACCAACGCCAGGCCAACCAACGCCCGGTCAGCCTACACCGGGTCAGCCTACGCCACGTCAACCAACACCAGGTCAACCAACGCCCGGTCAGCCAACGCCCGGGCAGATGGCACAGGCCGCAGACGATCACACGAACCCAGCAGAGAATGCCTCACTCGGGTCGGGTTTTGTTCCACAGAATCCAGAGACGACTGCCAAATTGATCGCTGGACAGAAGGCTCAAGCGGCAGCCGACTCGGCTCTGGCTTTCAATGCCTCTAAATCAACGCCAGCAGGTGAGCCTAGCTCGCCTGCCTCCGATCCAGTGGCTCAGACTTCTGATCAGGAGCAGCCGTCAGAGGGCAACAATAGCCAGATGGACGGCCCCAGCGGGAGCCGTCGCGGCCAAGCCATTGACAGCAGTCCTCTCAAACCAACCGATCGCGTTGGCAGAAAGTCTGACAGCTCAGGGCCGCGTGTCGGCGATGCCGAAGAGGTTGCGCGATCGTTTGAAAAGGAGGGCTGGTTTGCCAAGTTACCTCCTGAGATGCGCAAAGCCATCCGCGCAAAAAGCCAGCGGCGTGCTCCGCGAGGCTACGAGGAAAAGCTCGATCGATACTTCCAGAACATCGACTAGTTTGTTTTTACACGTGTTTCATTGAATCATCGATACCGCGAACGATAGATACAACACCCCCTTCAACAGCAGGAGCCAAAACCGATGTCCGAAAAAGTGTCCGGTGACGATGTTGCCGCCGTCCAAAAGTGCGAGCAAACGTATAGCAGAATTCGCGATGAACTTTCCAAGGTGATCGTGGGCCAGAACGACGTCATCGAACAGACGCTCGTGGCGATGTTTGCACGCGGCCACGCCCTTCTCGAGGGTGTGCCGGGCCTCGCCAAAACGCTGCTGGTGAGTTCGCTCGCGCAAGCGTTGCACCTGTCATTCAAGCGAGTCCAATTTACGCCCGACCTGATGCCGAGCGACCTCACCGGCACCGACGTGATCCAGGAAGACCCGGCAACGGGGGCCCGTCGCTACAAGTTTCTGCCGGGTCCTCTGTTTGCCAACATGATTTTGGCTGACGAAATCAACCGCACGCCTCCGAAGACACAGGCCGCCATGCTCGAAGCCATGCAGGAGCGACAAGTGAGCGCCGGGGGCACCACCCACAAACTGCCGGCACCATTTTTCGTTCTTGCCACCCAGAATCCACTTGAGCAAGAAGGCACCTACCCGCTTCCAGAGGCCCAACTCGACCGTTTTCTCCTGCACATCAAGGTCGACTATCCATCTGGCCGGGACGAGTGGGATATCGCCCGTCGCGTGACATCTGGGGAATTGACCCCAATCCACGCGATTGTGAACGGAGATGAAATCATTGAGGTGCAAAATCTTGTGACGCGAGTGCCGGTCAGCGATCAGGTGCTCGGATATGCCTGGGCACTGGTGCGGTCGTCTCGGCCTCACACCGCCGAGTCGCCGGACTTTGTCAACCGCTGGGTTGCGTGGGGTGCCGGTCCTCGCGGCATGCTCACACTGGTCACTGCGGCCAAGGCCCGCGCCATCATGTACGGCCGGTACCACGCAACGGTGAGCGACGTCCAAGCCATCGCAAAGCCGGCGCTCCGGCACCGAATCGCGAGCAACTACGCGGCGCAATCGCAGAACGTCAACAGCGAACAGGTCATCGACATGCTGCTGGAAGCCATTCCAGCCAACCGCGTCTATGAACGTCCGGCAGCATAAAGTCAGGAGATTTCCACATGGCCCGTAGTATTCTCTCGCGGTATCTCGACCCCGATGTGCTCAGCCGAATGGCTGGTCGCGCAATCGAGCCGCGCGGATTGGTCATGGGCACGCTGGCTGGCCACCACAAGTCGCCGCTGTCTGGGTTCGCCGTCGAGTTTGCGGGCCACCGGGAGTATGTGCCTGGAGACGATCCCAAGCACATCGACTGGCGCGTCTATTACACCCGCGACAAATACTTCATCAAGCAGTACGAGATGGAAACAAACTTCGTTTGCCATCTCGTGCTCGACGTGAGTGCGTCGATGCGATACGGGGAGGGTCGCTTCCAGAAAATGCTCTACGCTGCGCAGTTGGCAACAACGCTGGGGTATAGCGTTGTGAAGCAGAGCGACAAAGTGTCGCTCGCACTCTTCGACGAACAGGTGCTGTCATTTGTGCCGCCGGGAAACTCGATGGCGCAGATTTCCCGCATGACAGATCAGCTCGATGCTATTGAGCCCGTGCGTAAAACCCATTTAGCGGAGTGCCTCACAGACGTCGCAGGCCGGATGGGTCGCCGGGAAATTATCATGGTGTTCAGCGATTTCTTTACCGACCTGAAGGCCTTGGAGGAATCGCTTCAGCGATTGCGATACCACAAGCACGAAGTGGTGCTCTTTCAAGTGATGCACCACGACGAACTCGACTTTCGCTTTGATGGAATGGTGAAGTTTCGTGGGCTGGAAACGCCCGCAGAACTGCTCACCCAGCCAAGCGAACTGAGGAGACGCTACCTCGAGATACTCGCGCACTATAACGCCCAGTTCCAAGAAATATGCCAACGCAACCGGGTCGAGCGAGTGCTCGTCGACACCAGCCGCGACCGGGCCGAAGTACTGGTCGACTACCTGAATCAACGCAGCCTTCTCAACCGCGGCCGATGACGGCGGTGCAGTCTTTTTTTGCAGCCGCCTGCACGGACAGTACGGCCGTGCAGGTGATCGACACTTTGTGGCTGCCACGGCCTTTGGCCCCTTCGGTTCAATCAGCCCAGCGTCCCAGGAGCGTGCTTGGCGAAGAGCCGCTGGATCGTTTATTCTGCGATGCCACGCCGCACCGATTCTTGCGGCATGGAATCATTCAGCTATTCCTCGCCGGACAGGCGTCGCTCATTTTCTCACAGGCATTTCGAACCATGGGGCATTTTCTCGCATGCTGAAAGTTGATTGCATCGTGTGCGGCACGTGCGTGGCCGACATTCTCGTGCGGCCGGTAATCCTTTCGGAGCCACCCGGTGCCGGCAGGCTCTTTCACGTTGAGCCGATTGATGTCGCGGTGGGTGGTATTGTTTGCAATTCCGGCACGGCACTGCGGCGATTGGGGATGCGCGTAGCGGCATCCAGCCTTGTGGGGAACGATCTTTGGAGCAGCGTTGTGCGATCGCGACTGGAGGCCGAGGGGATCGATACTACAGGGATTCATACGCACCCCACGCTTGCTACGAGCACAACGGCCGTGCTGATTGACCCCACAGGGGAGCGGAGTTTTGCACACCACGTGGGCGCGCCAGAGGGGATTGATCTCGCGTTCATCCGCCGGGAATCCTCGCACTTTGCCAGCAGTCGCATGGCTTTGGTGGGCTACTTTGGCCTGCTCCCTGGCCTAGAACCGATGCTGGCTGATTCACTCGCCGCGATCAAACAAACGGGCTGTCAGGTCGCCATTGAAACCGGCGGATCCGGCGGCAGTTTTGCGGCGTTGCTGCCGGCGATGCCGCATATCGATATCTATGTGCCAAGCATCGACGAGGCCATCCATCAGACCGGCCTCTGTGATCCTCGCGATATGATCGCCTGCTACCGATCACACGGCGCCGCAGGAATCGTGGGAGTGAAGATGGGCGTTCGCGGCTCGATCCTCTCGCCAGAGGCCAACGTGTTTGTCGACATTCCGTGTCTCTTGGCCCCAGGACCGGTCGTTGATACGACTGGGGCAGGGGACTCGTTCCTGGCGGGGCTCATCGCGGGTGTTTTGCGAACAATGCCGCTGCGTGAAGCCGGTCTCCTCGGCGCAGCGACTGCGGCCTGCTGCGTGACCGGCCGGGGTGCCACCGCAGGGCTCAGGTCATTCGACGACACGCAGGCCCTCGCACGTGCCGCACGTTCGTAACGTTCCATCCACTCGACTGGGGGCGGACTTAACATTTTACCAGCGGCCAACTATTTTCCGGATCGCACTGCCACCTGCAAAGACAAGGCGCAGACGAACTGGAATGCAGGCTGCTTTGCGAATGACGCCCAAGGCTTACGTTTGGCCTCGGGCTTCTCCGGCGGAGAGAAAATAGTGGAATGAATCGGCTAGTGCCAGCCAACTGGCTTCAATGACGTTCTCGCTCACGCCCACCGTGCCCCACACGCGATCGCCGTCCGTGCTTTCAATCGACACTCGCACCTTGGCGGCGGTGCCTTCCTGAGCGTTGATCACCCGCACTTTG
>QWQH01000039.1 GCA_003670915.1 Planctomycetota bacterium
CAACCGCATCGGTTCACCACCGGACAACCTGCACCCGCTCCCTAGCCGCAACATCGACACCGGCATGGGCCTGGAGCGGACGGCAGCGATGCTGCAGGGCGTCGACAGCAACTTCCACATCGATATTCTTCGGCCACTCGTTGAGGCTGTGGGAGAGGTGTGTCACCAGAAGTATGTGCCAGGGGACGATAACGGCCGACGCATGCGTCGGATCGCCGACCACGTGCGGGCCTGCACGTTTGCGATTCACGAAAACGTGCTGCCGGGCAACAACGAGGAAAAATACGTTGTGAAGCGGCTCCTGCGCCGGGCCGTCTTGGACGGCCGACAGATGGGAATTCAGGAGCCATTCCTCCACAAACTCCCGGGCACCGTCGCCGAGATGATGCGGAAGCCGTACCCCGAATTAGCGGACACAGTCGAACGTGTGGCTGCCGTGATCAAGCGTGAAGAAGAGTCGTTTCTCGCGACGATCGACGGCGGTCTCGATCGCATCGAAAAGCTTTTCACGGCGATCGAACGATCGGGAGCAGGGCTCGTTGGCGGCAGCGATGCTGCCGAACTGTACACAACATATGGCTTTCCACCCGAACTTTTGGAAACGCTAGCCGCCGAGCGCAACTGCGCCTTCGACTGGACAGGCTTCCGCGAGTCTATGGATGCGCACGGACAACGGTCGGGGGCGGGCAACCGCGCGGAGGTGTTTAGCTCGGGCCCGCTGGACGCACTTAAAAAAGCGATGCACGGCTCGCAGTTTTGCGGCTATGAAACGACCGAAACAAACGGCAAGGTGGTGGGCATCATTGCGCAGGACCGGCTCTGCGAAACCCTGCGAGAAGTGGGGCATACCGCGGCAGTGACCGTTGTACTCGACCAGACAGCGTTCTACGGTGAATCCGGCGGACAGGTGGGCGACACGGGGTGGTTGGAGTGGCCCGGCGGACGATTTGAAGTGATCGACACGCAGCGAGAGGGCGGATTTATGCTGCACGTTGGCCATTTGCGAGAGGGCGGTCTCGATCTGGGCCTTTCGGTACACGCGAGGGTGAATGCCGACCGCCGCGCCGCGATCCGCCGCGCCCACTCCGCCACGCATCTGCTCCATGCTGCACTGCAACACTACCTGGGCCCACATGCTGTGCAACAGGGATCGAAGGTGGATGCCGACCTCTTGCGATTTGACTTTACACACACAAGCGCCGTCGGCCACGAAACGCTCGAGCAAATCGAAGCAATGGCGAACCAAGCCACACTTGACGCCGTGCCCGTGACGGTGCAACTGCTGCCACTGGCCGAAGCCAGACATGCCGGAGCGATGATGCTTTTTGGTGAAAAATATCCCGATATTGTGCGGATGGTGACCATGGATGGTAAAAGCCGTGAACTCTGTGGCGGCACGCACGTGTCGAGTACCGGCCAGATCGGCATGGTGCGGGTGATTGGCGAGGAGAGCGTGTCGGCCGGCACGCGACGGGTGACAGCGGTCACCGGCCACCGCGCAGTGGAGCGATTTCGGCAGGCAGAAAATATGCTCGCGGAGGCTGCCAGTGCCCTGAAGGTGCCCGTCGCCGAACTACCCTCTCGGCTGGCCACGGTTGTGAAGGAGTTGAAAGATCTGAAGAAGAGCAAAGGTCCGTCCTCTCCCACAGTTCTTTCCGTCGACGACCTACTCGCCGCTGCCACTGATATCGCGGGCACGCGGGTGGTGGTAGCCGATGCGCATGGGAGCGATGCCGCTGCGATGCGTCAGTGTATCGATCAATTGCGCCGCAAAGGAAGTCCGATTGCCGTACTCCTCGGGACGGCAGAGGGCGAGAAGGTGACGCTCGTGGCCGGCATCAGTCGTGAGCTTGAGGCCCTCGGCCTCTCTGCAGGCAACTGGATCAAGGATGCCGCAACCATTGTGGGGGGGAAGGGTGGAGGAAAGCCGGACCTCGCACAAGCGGGTGGCAAACTCGTCGACAAACTACCCGAAGCACTGGCGACGGCAAAACGCACGATCGAAATGCTGCTGCGAGCCCAGTGAACCGTCGGATAAAATCCAAGTTCACGAGCCGCGTTGCGTTCTGGCAAGGCGTGCTGGAATGTTTTTATTTCGCTTTTTCGAGTGCGGCAATCGCAGCGTCGTAGTCGGGTTCGCTGGCCACTTCCTTCACGACCTGCGCGTAACACACGACCCCTTTGGAATCGAGCACAAAGACAGCGCGGGCAAGGATCTTGAGCTCTTCAATGAGCAGACCCCAGTGCTGGCCGAAGCTGCGGTCCATGTAGTCGCTGCCGCACCGCAACGATTGAATATCTTCTGCGCCACAGAAGCGGCTCATTGCAAAGGGTAGATCGAGGCTGACGGTGAGGGCCGTGACCGAATCGCCTAGAGCGGCCAAACGCTTATTGAAAGTCTTTGTCTGGATCTGACACACTGGCGTATCCAGCGACGGCACAACGCTGATGATGGCTGGTTTGCCGAGGAGGTCTGCCTTGTGGATGTGTTGCATGGCTCCGGCATCGAAGGCCACCAGATCAAAGTCCGGGGCTTGGGTTCCAACGGCGATCGGCTCGCCGGCCAACGTGAGAGGATTGCCCTTGAATGTTACTGCTCCGTGTCGACCCATTGGTGGTGTCTCCGCAAAAGATGATTGTGATTGATGAAGTGGCCGATAACGTGGCCGGCAGTATCGCCTCAAAATTCCAAACGGCAAGCCGTTGCACAACCACAACGCCAAAAAAGCCTATGCAAACTGTCCGTCCCACGGGAATCGGCCAAAACAATGGTGGCATCGAGAGCGAGGTTGATTGATTGGTCAAAACCCGTACACTAGACGCTCCAATGGGGGGCAACTCACGAAACCTTCTCGCCAGACAATACAGAAGCCACTGAGTGAGTGTTTGCTCCAATCGGTTTGATTTTTTCCCTACCACGGTGTCCGAGCCTTTATGCCAGCACCCCGTCGAAGTCATTCCCCTCACCCAGTATCACAAGAGGTACGTGCTATGTCGCAAACCGCTACTGACTGGATCCTTCGTGTTGAGCGTGGGCCTGATTGGCTCTTTGTGCGTTTGCTTCCCGACCCGGGCGAGAGCCTGCTCTGCGGAGGCGACCTCGTCGACAGTATCTGGGATATGCTCCAATCCCACCACGCCAACCGGCTTGTTCTGGAACTCGACTGCGTCGACACACTTGACGGCAGCCTCCTTGCAGACATCTCACGGCTTGGTACGAAGGTGCAGTCCGAGGGCGGGCTGATTCGCATATGCGGACTTTCGGATCACAACCTCGCGAAGCTTCGCGCATCTCCTGAGGCCGAAAGTGTGCCGCATTTCACAAATCGCGAGGAGGCGGTTGGCTCCCGCCGCTCGGAAATTTCGCGCCCCGGAAAGCCTCGGTAAGGAATAGGACGGCAACGCAATGAGGGCAATCGGTCGCGGCGGCCAGCTGCTCGGCTTGGGGCTTCCCGCGTTGGCGGTCCTGCTTCAATTGAACCAAACAATTACGCTCGCTCAAATGCTCGTTCTTTTAGTGAGTGCGGTATGTTGTTTTGGCATTGGACGAATCGTAGAGGGCTATGCTGACCGTTGGGGCTGATGCGAGCCCCTCCAGCAACTGCCTGGCTGGTTCTGCGAGTGCTTCTGTTTTCCACCCACGAGATTCTGACTTCGAATCGATGGCTTATGCATCCGCTCCTGTTCAGCCCGCTCTACCGCCGCTACCTCTGGGGCGGACGCCGATTTGCGACCGCCTTAGGCCGTACGCTACCCCCGGGCGACGATTTCGCCGAATCGTGGGAACTCGTTGACCGTGAAGCCGATCAAAGCGTCGTCGCTGCCGGTGCACTCAAGGGCAGCACGCTGGGCCAGTTGGTGCAGTCGCATGGACGTGATCTGCTGGGGCGGCATTCGCCACAAAAAGCATTTCCACTGCTGTTCAAGTTTCTGGACGCCAACCGAGATCTCTCCGTGCAGGTGCATCCCGACGACGCACGTGCCGCCACGCTCGGTGCACCCGATCTCGGCAAAACCGAGGCCTGGTATATCGTAGACGCGATCCCAGGCAGCCGTATCTACGCAGGATTACGAGAAGGAATCGACCATCGGTCGTTCGCTGAGGCTGTCAGGGCAGGGGAGTGCGAAGCATCGTTGCATTCATTTGAAGCAAAGCCGGGCGATTGCATTTTTATCCCAGCCGGCACCGTACACGCGATTGGTGCGGGGTTGCTCGTTGCAGAAATCCAACAGTCGAGCGATGTAACCTACCGTCTCCACGATTGGAATCGCACTGGCTCCGACGGCAAGCCTCGCCCGCTTCACATCGAGGCCGGCATCGATGCCGTGACAAAGCAAGGGCCCGTGGAGCCCACGCGGTCTGTACCAACCCATGATCTGCTTGCCGACCCAGTCCGCCGACTGGTGACCAGTGATTATTTCACGTTCGACCACGTCCGTCCAACTTCCACGTGGACCGTGGGTGGCGATGACCGCTGCCATTTCCTCACGGCAATCGATGGCTCTGTTTCCTTCGATCCAGAGTGGCGGCTGCCTCAGCTGGTCCGAGGCCAGAGCGTTTTGCTACCCGCGTCAATCGGCCAGCAGCCTTTGCATCCAATGCCTGGGAGTCGGCCCGTCCAACTCCTCCACGTGTGCATGCCATAACCCAGCTGCAAAATCTGTAGCACAATACCTACAAATAGCGTTTCGACTGCGGACAAATCGCCCTTGGGATTTGAGGGGGCACGCCCCTACACTCCCGGCCGTTAATCCATTTGTAAGACTGCGTTTTCATCGTTGCACGTATGATTCCTCCACGCATTTCTCTCGTGCTGATCGCCGTCATGGCTACGGGTGGCTGCGCGTCGCTGGGAAAACCCGACTTGCACGATCCAGGCTCAAGCCGATCCCAACAGCGCAAGGCCGTGCGATTTGACCCCTATCTCCAAGATGACATCGGGCCCTATCAATTGCGGCTCCCGCTGATGGACGGCAGTAGGCCCCGAGATTACGCTGAGCCCGTGCCGGAAGTGCGACGAGCCCGGTGGTGGGCGCCAAATCAGTAACCAGTGGCCAGCAGCAAAAACAGGCGTCTTCTAGGGGCGACAAGGCCTCCCCACGCGACCACACCCATTTCCCTGTGTATGATCACAGGCACGCCTCCCCACTGAACCCTTCTGCGAAACCTTCTCCGTGCCATCTCAACAGCCTTTTCGACAGTCTTCCAGCCGTTCCTCAAGCAGCCCAGGCAAACGTTCCGCAAAAAGAACCGTGGCTCGCCGCCCTCCGGCTCCTGCAAGCCAGCCGCTGAAGATCACCTCGCGCCGTCGGCCCTCGGCAACCGCTGCAGCAGATGCTGCGCATGCCAGCGCCACTATCGCAAGAAACACGACCCGATTTTCTCGGCCCGGTGCTGCAGCAGACGATGGGCTCGAACGATTGCAGAAAGTGCTTGCTGCCGCCGGACTCGGCAGCCGTCGCAGCTGCGAGGAACTGATCACAACCAGCCGGGTGGAAGTCGATCGTAAGATCGTCACCCAACTCGGCACTCGAGTCGATCCACGGCGACAGGAAATCCGAATCGATGGCGAGCGGCTTCCCGACCCAAAACGCGTGGTCTATATGCTCCATAAGCCGGTAGGAGTTGTGACCACAAACTTTGATCCGTCCGGCCGTCCGCGGGTGGTCGACCTTGTGCCAGGCGAGCAGCGACTCTTTGCGATTGGTCGACTCGACCG
>QWQH01000082.1 GCA_003670915.1 Planctomycetota bacterium
AAGAAAACAAGCTGTTTTTTGGGGGGGTGTTGGGGGTGGGGGGCGTCCCAAAACTCGGCTCAAACCGTCTATTTGCAGGAGATCCCCATGCCAAGAAAATCATCGTGTTGGGCTCTAAAAACCTACATCAGAGTCGTTAGAAAACGCTTTATTTTTTGCAACGGCTTTGAGGAGCAAGCGGTTTTTGATCAAGTACCACGTGATTGCGCTGTCACTTGTCGGAATGAATTGCCACACGCCGACTGAAGCCCGTGCGCGTAGCCACCTCCCGTGCCGTGTCGCTTCGCTTCGCCAGCACGATGATCCGCAACCGCTTGGCGATATCGGCGGACATGAGCGCCGCGATGGCTGCATGCAAGTCGATCCCGGGCCGGTGGCTTTTTTTCTACGATTAGCGATCGATCAACAGCACGTCCGCCACATCCAGCGGCAGCGTGACGACCAGTTGGCCGTTTTTGACTTCGAACGGCACCCTGTCGCCTCGTTCGACGCTGCGGACCGATGAAGCCTTGTCCACGTCGCGGATGCTAACGGTTAGCTTCTCCACAGGCTTGCCGGCGTAGTTGACCAGCGGCACCGCCAGTCGCACGGGCTTGCCGTCCTTCGCCGGCGTGTCGATGCAGGTCGTTTCGACCAGCGGGTTGTCACAGTCCACAGGCCGAGCGAAGCCTTGCGGCAGATACTGATCGACCATCACGCCGCGAATCGCGGGGTCCATGGCGGTGGGGATGAAGTGGGTGAACGCCGAATCGACCGAGCCGCGATCCGCGGGACGTACCGGCAAAGCTGACTTGAGGTAGGCCATGCCAGGCAGGAACCCGAACAGCACCGCTTTGCCCTTACCGTGGGCTTTCTCGACCACGGCGGGACTGCCGTCGGCGAACTTGCCCACCACCTTGCCGTCGGTCGCGGCGAGCTTTTGCTTCCACACCATCACCGGAATCTCCACGCTCTGGCCATCGATGGCGGTGACCGTCGCACGATTGGTTGGCTGGTAGAGCGGCAGGTCTTGCTTGGCCAGGAACGGAGTTCGGCCGGGGCCGATGAGGGCCTTAAAGGCCGCGTCTTCCTCGATCGGCGCATCGGCTTTGACGCCGTACATCTGGCCCGCGGCGGGGTTGGGCTTGCGAAACTCGTCGATCAGCCCGCCGCCTGCGAAGGCCACGACAGTGCCTCCTGCGCTAGCCCACTTGGTCAGCGCCTCGATGGCCTTGGAGTGCAGATGCCGCTCGCAGACGTAAATGACCCGGTAATCCTTCGCGAGGCCTTCGATCACGTCTTCCTCGCTGAGGAAGTCGACCGGCACCTGGGCATGGCGTAAGGCGTAATAGATGGCCTTACGTTCCATATTGTGTGTGCCGCCGGTGGCATTGTTGTCGCCTGTGAGAATGTCGTCGACGGAGGAGAGCAGCAGGCCGACTTTGGCTTGCCGGACTTTTCCATCCATCACGTAGTCTTCGAACTTACCCGCCTCGTGCGAGACGGCGTGAATGGCCCGCCACATGCCCAAGTCGTCGGTGGCCACGTAGTTCTCCGTGCTGCCGACTGCCAACGGGCCCGCGCAGAAATAGTTCACCTGCGTCATGCCATGCGCCAGACACGTATAGAACGAACGCCGGAAGCTGTCAGGCGTATTGCCCGGGCTGTGCGGCATCACGTACATGTGGATCGGGTCGTTGTGATACTTCACGCCCGCACGAAACGCCGAGGTGAGGTAGCCCACCACTTGCAGGCTGAACTCGGGAATCTGCCATACGTAGTCCTCGCTCCACGCCAACGACAGCGCCCCGAGCTTAAAGGGGCGGATGTAGTCGATCTCGGTGACCATGTAGTTCGAATGCGGCGAGTAGTTGGCTCCGGTGAGCACCCCCTTGGACTTGTAGTAGGCGGTCCCCTCGGCGTACTGCTTCGCCCCGGTCTCCTTGCCACAGATCATCGAGTAGTAGAACAGCGGGTCCTCGGGCTTGGCGGTGTAGACGATCGGGCCGTCGTACTTGATTCCCTTGGCCTTGAGCCAAGCCGAGAAGCGATCGTTGTTTTGCGTCACCGCGGGCAGATGCATCTCGTCGCCGTAGCTGACAATGTATAGGTCGTTGAACGGCGTCTTCTCCTCCATCTTTTTGATGCTGGCGATGCTCGGGTCGCGCCAGTGGCAAGCCAGACCGCGTTTTTTGCCCGCTTGTCCGACGGCGGTGTTATCGCCCAGCAGTTTGGCGATCTCCACCCCATCAGGATGACTGAGGCCGCCGCCGAAACCCATGATGTTATAGATGAGGAACCGCTGCGGCGTCGGACCTTTATTCGGAAACTTCTTGACCTCTGCGAGCAGCCATTGCATCCGCTCGGGCACCGTGGCGATCACGGGTGGGTAGCCCATGTCCTTCAGCCGGTCCGCGAGCGCCGCGTTGGGGTGGATGCAGCTGGGCATCTCGAACGACGCGCCCGGCGCGGCCACGGTCAGCTTGCGGATCGATTGCAGCCCACCCTTGCCATCGGGCTTGGCGAACTCCAACTCCACCGGCTGCGAGGTCTTGAATCCCCAGATCGAGTTGTGCAGCGAGTCGATCGCCCCGCCCAAGGGAATCCAACCAGAGGTCTGCCCCGGTTGCAGCAGGCGTTCCGGCGGAACAGGTTTCTTGGGATCTTCGAGCGGCGGGGCCAGCGGAGCTAGGTTTTTGGCCGCAACCGCTGACGAGCGAGGACCGGCGATCTGGTAGTTCGTTGGCGACTCGATTCGACCATCCTTCACCGCGGTGATCGTCGGCCAGTCGCGTGTATGGATGTAGTACGGCGAGTGCTGACCCATTGGGCTGGGTGCAAACACGGGAGCCGCGGCCGTCCCGCCTGCCGGGATCGTGGCCCGCACAAACAGGTCGCCCTCCTGCATCAGCCAGCCGTCGAACTCCAGATACTTCGTCTTGGCTTGCTCCTTCATGCCGGCCGTGTCGTTCGTCAGGCAGACGACGTCCACATGCCGCCGTGCGGCATTCACTCGCGGTTTGTTGCCGTCTTTCTGCGGGCCCGCGATGAGCTTGATCATCGCTTTGCCGGCCTTGAGCTTGACCGGATCGAAGTGTTGCCAAACGATGTTGTCGGTGCCTCCCCAGCGGAACCGTTCCATCGGCACGCGTTTGTGCCCGTTGAGCGGCCAGACCTTCGGGTCCTCGAGACGGCCATATAACTTGCTGTATACCGTCTTGCCCCCCTGTTCGACCTCGACGGCGAACTCGACCGCGAAGTTGTAAGGCTGCTCGTAGCGCGACAGCACAAAGAAATCGCCGTCGGTCGGCACTTCCACTTGCTGCGTGGCGATCACCGGCTTCTCAACCTGCTCCGGAGCACCCAGGCACCCCATGCGCGACAGGAAGGTGATGGCAAAGGTCGAGGCGAAGTAGTTCTCACGGTAAGGCACAATGGCCCAACCATCTTTGCCCGTCATGGTGAAATCTTCCCCCTCGGCCATGAGTCGAACGGGCTTGCTCGCAGGCGCGTCCCCCGCAAACATCACTGCGGAGCACAGCACGGTCAAGACGCATCCACAAGGGACAAAGATGTTCTTCATGATTCTCAACAGTTCCGTGGGAGGAAGGAGGCGGGAAGGTGGCAGGTCACATCGAAGACGCGATCCGGGACAAAGTCCTGAAGTTCTTCGTCCCAGATCTGCTGATCGTGGGCCGAGAAAATGGTTGATAGAAATCGGCATGTTGAACCCCGGCTGTGTTAAAAACTTTGTGGAGAGTTGTGGAGAGTTCTAGTGGACCTTCGGGCCACTGGAATACTACTTTGTCGCACCGGGAAACTGATTGATCAGCCAGGTCGCGAGCAACTCGTGAGCCTGATCAATGTTGGAGTGGCCTTGCGAGGGAGCGACCAAAAGGGTGACGGGGATCACGGCATTGGGCTTGTCAGGTTGTGCCGCCGCACGCACGACCGCGCGCGTGAAGGCGATGGCGTCGTCTGTGTTTACGCGTTCGTCGTTGTTGCCGATGCTCAGCCAGATTGCCCGGCCCGCGAGTTTTGACGCCAGTCGCGCGACAGCCAATTGTTCGGCTTTCTCAAGCTGACTGGTCGTCGAGAATTCACGCAGGGCGGTGAGTCTGGTGACCGGCGAAATCCCACCAGCGGCTTTGATGCGAGGGTCGGAAGCGGCAAAATGGTACGCCAAAAAACCGCCTCGCGACGTGCCGCAGACGGCCACTCGTTCCGGGTCGGTGACGCCGTCTTTGATGAGCCCGTCCAGCACGGAACGAGCTTTTGCGTTGAAAGCAGAAATAAAATCGTCCTCATGCTCGATACGATGGCGCCAGCCGTCGAGTTGCGGGGGCTCGCCGGCTCGAAGGTCTTCGCCGTGGCATGGTGGATCGACCACTACACTGATCCAGCCTTGTTTCGCCAGAATGACGGAGACTTCGGAATAGACCAGTTGCCGTCGCATATCCTCAATCCCGTGGGCAAACACGAACAACGTTGGTGCCGGAACGTTTCCGCTCGGAACCTCGCCGATGAGACCGTAGCGCACGTTGTCCGAAGTCTGCCTCACCTGAATTTCGCGAGTCTCGTCAGCATTCGCCGAGTTGCGCCAGAAAACATGAAGGATGCACACAAGCGCCAACATCGACCAGACAGACGAAGTTTGCAACAGAGCCGGAAATTGATATCGGAGCATACTGAGATTCCTTCATTCCTGGTTCTTCTGAAGACACAAACACGAAAATAAAACTTTTGATTTGACAGAGATGGCGAACAGTCGCGGCACGTTTTTGTCCTGTTGTCCCAAGTGTATACGCAGCCGCACTTTCTTTCCGCCGAGTGAAGCAAGTGATTCTTGCTGCCAATTGAAGAATGAGTCGAGGCCACCGTCGGTGTCGAGTGTGCCGCTGTTGGGGCCCGAAAAAATCGGCGAGTGGATGATGATGCTCGTCAGTGATCTCCACGCGCATTGATCGGGCGGCATCGGAGTTCAGCACGAACTCGCACTCGGCAGAAGGCAACTCGACGACCGCTGGGCAGACCATTCCCTCGCTCGCATCGGGGTTGAGGCCGAGCGCTCCCCAGCGATCACGGGGTCATGTGGCGAGCGCGACATGTGACGACGACACACCGAGAGCTGCGCGCCCGCGGCAGGGGGCCGACGCTCAGTCCGTGTTCCTGCCTGCGGGGTCTCTTCACGGCGGCCGACCTGGCGGCCCTCACCGAGACGCTGCGACGCTGGGTCGTGAGATGGTTCAGGCTTCGAGGCCCGCTCGCGGCCCGCCGACCGACTGGGGAGAGTTCGTGCAGGTGCACAACAACCGCGACACGATTCAAGCGTCGGATAGACTTTACTGCCCGCGATCGACATCCACTCGCTTTGAGGGCCGCAACCAGCCGCCCGCAAGCCGGACTCAGGGAAGGCTGCGCCAACGGTGACAATTCGCTCGTGTAGGCGTCGTTTGAAGCAATTTATGCTACGTCGATCTTGGCTTGAGAAGACAAGAAATGCGTCGAGTTCTCGAGTTCACCTCGTCGATCGCTCATCGCGGGTTCAACGTTTGTGGAAGTGCCGTTGAACGGGCTATCCTTACCCCAATGACCGATGCACCTATTTCCGCTTGCCCGATCTCAGGGTCCCCGTGCCCGTTGAGTTGATCGAGGCGATCAACTCAACAT
>QWQH01000003.1 GCA_003670915.1 Planctomycetota bacterium
CCGTCGCCACCATGAAGCCGATGCAGCTTTCCGGCGGCATGCGTAAAAGGGCAGGACTTGCCCGTGCGCTGGCACTGGATCCGCACCTCATTCTCTACGACGAGCCGACCACTGGCCTCGATCCAATTATGAGCGACGTTATCAACGAATTGATTTTACGCGCACGCTCACGAGATGGTGTGACCAGCGTTGTTGTTACACACGACATGCACACGGCACGTAAAGTTGCCGATGTGATCCTGATGCTCTACCCGCTCTCTCGGCTGCCACCCGGCGAACCACAGGTTATCTTTCAAGGCACTCCGCACGAGCTCGACCATTGCTCCGACCCCCGCATCCGTCAGTTTATTGAGGGGCAGGCTGGGACACGACTCAGCGAACTCAAAGACGAGCAGGCTCGCGATCAGGCACAGTCCATACCACCCACCCCGGAACATTCGCAACACACCGAGGACGAAACATGAGCGACCGCGTGATGCAATTCCGCGTCGGCGTGATGGTACTTGCCACCGCGATCATCGCCGGCATTCTGATCGTACTTTTTGGCGATCTGCCGTCGCTGGTGCAAGCCACCTACCCACTGCGGATGAATTTTAGCGATGCCAGAGGCGTTGCGCCAGGCACACCGGTTCGCAAAAATGGCATCTTGGTGGGCCGTGTCGCGAACGTCGCTTTGGACGAGAAAGGAGGCGTGATCGTCGTAGCAGAGATCGATTCCTACGTGCCGATCTACAGAGACGAACAACCCCGGGTGATGGGGTCGATCCTAGGCGATGCCGAGATTGCGCTGGTCCCCGGCCGGATCGTGCCTCCCCGCCAACGATTGGGATTGGAAGAGGTGCTCAGCGGCATGGCTTCCCGCGATCCGTTTGAAGTTTTTTCATCGCTCGAACCAAAAGTCGGGAGCACGCTCGACTCGCTCGCCGAGGCCAGCGAGTCGGTGACCAAACTGTCGCATAATCTCGACCGTTTGTTTCTTGGGAAAGACGAGAAATTTGAAAACATGGTAAAGAAAACGGAAACTGCACTCGATTCGTTTAGCGCGGCCATGAACAACATCAACGATGTGATGGGAGACCCACAGGCCCGCGAAAAGATGAAGGCCACGATGGACGCACTGCCCGACATGATCACGGATTTAAGGGCTACCGTGAAGGGAATCAGCGGAACTATCGATACGGCCGACCGGAATCTTCGGAACCTTGAGGGCTTCACTCGCCCCTTGGGCGAACGTGGCGAAGAAATGATAGCGCAGGTCGATCGCACGATCGGCCGCCTCGACGAAGTGCTCCAGCAGGCGGCATTATTTACCAAGGCGCTGAATCAGTCGGACGGCACGCTTGGCAAACTCGTTCGGGATCCGAAGGTGTACGACGATCTCGCCCAGGCATCTGCGAACGTCAATCGTCTGACCAGGGAACTGCGGCCAATCGTGGATGATGTGCGTGTCTTTACCGACAAGATCGCACGGCACCCCGAACAGCTTGGCGTGCGAGGCGCGCTTGAGCGCCGCCCAGGCGTCAAGTAGGGACCTACTGCACGGAGGCCGCGGGAATCTTCTACGCTCCGACGGGCGACGTCACCTCAGTTTCCTGAGCCCGCAGGTATTCGGCCACAAACTCACCGTAGTGGACTTTTGCCTCTATCGGCAGTTGTTTGTAACCGGAGAGACGGCCACGGCATTTCGCAGAACCACATAGGCACTGCCCGCCGACGTATTCGATTTCGTACTCGAATGTCTCGTAGTCGACTGTCAACGCCTCGCCCGTAGCAATCGTCCGAAGGGCCTTGAGTTCCAGCTCTTTCACTCCCGAGCGTATGAGCACGCCGCAGTTGGGTTCACAGGAGTGGTTGCACAGCACGATCACTCCGGCAGGCAGAATGTGTGAGTCGGTATCCACCTGCATGGAGTGTCGCGTGCGTTTGGAAAGCTGCGGGCCCCACGTCTTGAGGATCGTCTCGCCTGCGGCAATATCCCGTGAGGCATAGACAACGCGACCAAGACGCCCCTGTTTAATTTCCACCGGCTCGCTGGGACCTGGCACTCGCTGCTTGTCGCCGTGAACGGCTAGGCCGACCAATTCTTCAAAATGTGTTTCACGAAGCCGCGTGCCATAGCGTTCTGCCAACCACGGGAGGGTTTGTTCGATCGTATCGGGCTGCAAGAGCACTAGTTCCCCTGCCTTCACAGCGTCTAGGACACGGGCGGCCGACTCAGACCAATTACCCCCTGCTTCGATCACGGTCGGCCGGTCGTGGGGTGTACCTTCCACGACTCCAGCCGAGATGATCCGAGTAATGGCACCAGGTTCACGGCCGCGGATGTAGGCGTCTTCGTAAATCACAACCCGGTCAAAAGTAGCACCGAGCAGACGGCCTTGCGCGATGAGATCATCGTCCCGACGGTCGCCGGCAGCGGAATAGACGGCTGTGCGATACTCGTGCGGCAGCGTCCGAATCGCTCCACAGATCTGCTCGAGTGCAGCGGGGTTGTGCCCGTAATCAACGACGATTGCCGTGCCCTCAAGATCGAGCAGGTTGAACCGTCCTGGCGAGCCAGCACTGCCGCACGAAAAACTTTCCAGACCCACTCGTACCAACTCCAGCGGTACTCCCAAACACCAGGCCGCAGCGGCACTGGCCAGCACATTCTCTACTTGAAAGCCGATCATGCCGCGGTGCACGAGCGGCACCCGGTCGAGGTTGGCCAACCGCGTCTCACGAGGACCGTCACAGAGCACAATCCAGCCGTCCCGCACCGTCGCGGCCAAGCCTCCCGTGGCCAGATGCTCGACAATAACAGGATTGGCCGGGTCGAGTGCAAAATAGACGACCTGCCCCTTGCACCATTTTTTCATATCCACGACCAGTGGATCGGCAGCATTGAGGACAGCAGACCCCTGCTTGGCAACGGCGGCAACAATCGCGCCCTTCACCCACGCCAACCGTTCCGGAGTGTCGATTTCGCCAAGACCGAGATGGTCTCCCGAACCGATATTCGTAACAACGGCAACATCGCAGGTGTCGAAGCCACAACCCTCGCGCAGAATGCCGCCGCGGGCGGTCTCCAGCACAGCCGTCGTAACCGACGGATTGGCAAGCACGCGCCGCGCACTCACAGGGCCACTGCAATCACCTCCCTCAATCTGTCGTGCACCAATCCAAACTCCCTCTGTGCATGTCGTCCCCACAGTCGCACCACCGGTGGTCGCCAGATGGGCAAGCAACCGCACGACGGTTGTTTTCCCGTTGGTACCCGTAACGGCAGCCACGGGAATCCGGCCATTGTCAGCAGGAGCAAACAGCGTATCGACGATCGCAGCGCCAACATTACGCGGTGTGCCAACCGTAGGCTCCAGATGCATCCGCAGCCCTGGTCCAGCGTTCACCTCAACCACAACACCACGCTGGGTTTCAAGCGGATGCCGAATATCAGTCGTAACAACATCGATACCTGCGATATCCAGGCCGATGATCCTGGCAGCCTCGACGGCCCGCGATGCCACATCTGGGTGCACGTGATCGGTCACATCTTCGGACGTGCCACCGGTGCTCAGGTTGGCATTTTGCCGCAGCAGGACGATCCGATCCAAGCATGGCACGCTTTCTGGAGAAAGCCCCTGCTCTGCCAAGACGGCCATTGCCACCTCGTCGATGACCACAGGACTCAGAGACGTTGCGTGGTCTCCGCATCGACGGGGGTCCTCATTGACGCGATCGATTAACTCTTGAACCGTGGAACTCCCGTCGGCCCGTACGGTGGGCGGATGCCGCCGCGCGGCAGCAACCACGGCCCCACCAACCACCAGGAGCCGGTAATCATCACCGCTCACAAAGCGTTCAACGACAACCGCTGCATCTTGCTCGCGAGCGACATGCCAAGCCCGCTCAACTTCTTCGCGCGTTGAAAGATTAACAGACACACCGCGACCTTGATTGCCGTACCGTGGCTTCACCACAACCGGCCCACCAATTTCCTCTGCTGCGGCCCAAGCATCAGAGGCATCCACCGCCGGGCGGCCTTCGGGCACTGGAATGCCGGCCTCCGACAAGAGAGTACGGGTGAGTTCCTTGTCCTGGGCAATTGACTCGGCGACGGCGGTGGTACGATCGGTTTCAGCAGCAATGATCCGCCTCTGCTTCGATCCCTGCCCCAGACGCACCAGCGACCCATCGCTCAACCTGCGTGCCGGAATGCCCCGAGCCTTGGCCGCCTCTACGATCGAACGGGTGCTGGGGCCGAGTTGCTCATCGAGCAACACTTTCCTGAGCCGCTTGATCTCGCAAGCCACCTCAAATGGATCGTTTGCTATGGCCGACAGCAAGAGTCGGTGCGCTGTGTGCAAGCACTCCACCGCAAACTTCTCTTCCTTATATTCAATCGCCACCCTGTAGACACCGCGAGTGGACGTTTCTCTGGCTCTTCCAAACCCCACGGTTGTGCCCGCGAGCGATTGCAGTTCGAGCGTTACGTGCTCCAGGATGTGACCCATCCAAGTGCCGGTGCGAAGCCGCTGAAAGAAGCCGCCACGTTCGCCAATCGAACAGCGGTGTTCGATCATGCTCGGCAGCCATTGCATGAGTCGGTCGTTGAAGCCGGGAAGCGTGTGGGAGGGATGGTCTTCGAGATGACCGAGGTCAACCCACACTTCTAAAACAGGAAACGACGCCCACTGATTGGGACCGCGAAGGACCTTGAGCGATTTGATCTCCATGGACGGAAAGCGTGCTCTCTTACCCAAACGCAGACGCGTGCGTGGGCTGGGGTTGTGTGCGACTCTTCCAGTCACCGGACATTCCGGCAGACATTGTAGGAAACGAGGCTGCACTTCTTACTGACCGGCTGAACGGGCGCGTCGCCCGAAAAGCCCTTTGAACCCGACCAGACATCTGCAGAGAACGGACACCTTTCGATGCCAGACATGCCGGGCATGTCAAAGCAGAACCGACGTCTTTCGACGTCATGGCGGCCAACAATCTGGGGCTGCTGGAGAGATGCCTCTGCCGAAGCACGGCTTCGCAGGCAGGCAAAAAAACGAGGGGGAAATACGATTCCCAACGCACAACGAACCTGGCATAAGAGCCATGGGTCGAAAAGTTTCCATTACCAGCAGGCCAGTGTGCACCGTCGAACGCCACGCGGACGCTCGATGGAAGGCGATGCCCGATCCTACCAGCACCATGAATCCAACAAATCACAAACCAAATCGATTCAGAAATCTCCTGCAGTAGCGATCCAAACTCACTCAAGAAGCCCGGCTTCGCACGGCGATTCACGCAGTTTACAATGTCCGAAACAAAATGCGAACATTTTTTGATCCTCTCTTGGAGGGTGCACATTCCATGCCAACGATCATCAACGCCCAAGGCCGCTGGTAGTCGTCCAGAAAAAAAGGCCTGCGTGGGAAGGCCTTGGTTGGGATTCATGGAAGGGATGACAATTCTGGGATCGCTCATTGCAAAATCGTGCAGTCGCTGGCTGTGGACAGGTATTTTTTCCAAACTCCAGGCCACCCACCACGCGCCCACTGTTGAGGGTTGCGGCCTGTGAGCGGCTTTCGGCGTTTCCTGTTTTATTCCAACAACGTTAATCTAGGGATCTTCGGAAGACCACGCAAGATTCTGTTGGCGGGCTCGAAACGCCCTTTGAACCGGCCCAGACACAGCCAAAAAAGAGAAAAAACATGTGTTTAAGGCACTATTTACATCAGAATGAGCGGTTCTAGCCACCCCCTATCGCCACCCCTATGCACCCCTTACCCAGCACCTTTTCTCATCATAATCCAGCCGATCTACACGCTGCAGGTGCTGGGTTGCCCCTAGGCCGGCTTGGCCTGGAGACTGGTGAAGTGGTCCTCGCGGCCTGCCGTTTTGATCTGGATGCGTCGCTCAATTTTACAGACGGCTGGATCGTGCTGACCGACAGGCGGCTCTTGGCCGACCTACCAGCCTCGGCGGATGGCGAGGAGCATAGCACCGCTGAGACCCTCCGGGCCTGGCCGCTGGATGCCCTCACACAACTCGATGTGCGTTTGCGCACTGGCGTTGGCCGCATTGAACTCTCGCAGGATCATCGGGTGATTGCTCGATGGCTCTTTACGCCAGCTCGTGCCAAGGCAATCCACTCGCTGGAGGATGTGTTCGATCAGAGGCTGCATGGACAGTCCACAATCGCTCTGGGGACGCCTGGCAACAGCACTCACAATGACTCTCCAAAAAAGCCAGTGGAGCAGAACAATCCCACGCCGATCGTGTCAGCCAAATCCAGTGACGACGATGAACCTTCTTTCTCCAAGGACAGCAGCGAGGCTAGTTGGCGAGCGCTGGGGCGCCTGGTTACGTTTGCGAGACCGCATGCTGCCGTCGCCGTGCTCGGTGGGGTGCTCTCGCTAGCGGGCACCGCCGCAGCACTTGTGCCTCCCTATCTCACAATGCCACTCGTCGACCAAGTGCTCATTCCGCGGCAGGCCGGACAGCCGGTGCCATTTGAACGTGTCTGGTGGTATCTCGCGGGCTTGGGCATTGCGGCTCTCGCCGCTTGGTTACTGTCGTGGGCGCAGTCATGGACGCTCGCGTGGGTCGGCGAGCGAGTCGCGGCCGATCTGCGGGTGCGCACCTACTCGCACATGCAATCGCTCTCTCTCGACTTCTTTTCCGGTAAACGCACAGGCGACCTGATGTCGCGAGTGGGCAGCGATACCGATCGGATCAACACCTTTCTATCCGTACACCTGATCGAGTTTTCATCCAACGTGATGCTCGTTCTGCTCACGGCTGGCGTGCTGACTGCGATTAGCCCAACGCTGGCAATCGTGACGCTGGCGCCGTTTCCGCTGGTCGTGTGGCTGGTCTATGCGGTGCGAGAACGGCTCCGTCGCGGATTTGCCCGTTCCAGCGTGGCCTGGGCCGACATGACAAGCGCCTTGGCCGATACCATCCCTGGCATCCGCGTGGTGAAGGCCTTCGCACAGGAATCCAGAGAAATCGACCGCTTTCGTGCGACGAACGACCGGGTGCTCGAGGCCAACGACCGCGTCAACGTTGTCTGGGCATTCTTTGGGCCATTGGTCAGCCTATTCAGCGAAGTGGGATTACTCGTTGTCTGGGCGGCTGGAGCATGGCTGGTGTTTAGCGGATCGGTGACGGTGGGCGCCCTGACGGCTTTCCTTGCTTACATCTCGCGTTTCTACGGACGAGTGGAGTCGATGATCCGCATGGTACCCGCCACGCAACGAGCCGCAGCGAGCGCCCAACGCATTTTTGAGATCCTGGACTGCACGCCCACGGTCGCCGAGGTGCCGCACCCGCTGAATCCAGGCCGAGTCAAAGGGCGTATCGAGATTGCGGGCGTGCACTTCCGTTATGGACCGCGAGAAATCTTGCACGGCATCGACCTCACGGTCGAACCGGGCGAGATGATTGGCTTGGTGGGCACAAGCGGCTCAGGCAAGACCACGCTTGCCAACCTTGTCTGCCGATTCTACGACCCTTCCAGCGGCTCCATCTCGGTTGATGGTATCGATTTGAAACAACTATCGATCCCAGAATATCGACGCAATCTGGGCTGTGTGTTGCAGGAGCCTTTTTTGTTTTTCGGAACCGTTGCCGAAAACATCGCCTACGGACGGCCCGACGCATCGCGAGCCCAGATCGTCTCGGCGGCCCGTGCCGCTGGCGCTCACGAATTCATATTGGCATTGCCTGCCGCCTACGATTCACGAGTCGGCGAGAGGGGTGGCTCGCTCTCGGGGGGCGAGCGACAGCGGCTCTCGATCGCTCGGGCACTGTTGGTCGATCCGGCCATTTTGGTTCTGGATGAGGCCACCTCGAGCGTCGATGCGGAGACAGAGGCAATCATTCAATCGGCCATCGACAGGCTCGTTGCAGGCCGTACGACAATCGCTATTGCCCATCGACTCTCCACGCTGCGGCGTGCCGATCGGCTCGTCGTACTGGATGCTGGACGCATCATTGAAATCGGCACGCACGATGAACTCTTGGCCGCCAACGGTGCCTATGCCAGGCTCTACAATGCCCAAACAAAAGCCGCCGAGCAAGCAGCTGCCGGTGCCTAAGGCGGCGAGCAACACAAGGATTCTGTATGGAACTACCCACGAAGATTGAACCCGAGACAACGGACTTGCCGACAACGCTCCAATGGCGACTGGAGCGAAAGTCACACGGAAGACTGGACTGCGTCGATGCTCGCGGCCAACGCCATGCCGATGTCGACGTGCTGCGAGCCTTTCCCATTTCGGCACCGAACGATGCCGTAGCTCTTATTGCCGCCGACGGTAGCGAACTGGTCTGGATAGAAACGCTCACTGTGATCGATCCAGCGGTGCGTGCCATGCTCGAGGCTGAGCTTGCCTCGCGAGAATTCCTGCCGGTGATCAGAAGCATTGAGTCTGTATCGGACGGTGAACCCACAGAATGGCATGTAATAACCGATCGTGGCGCGACTCGATTTAAGGTAGCCCACGCCGACGACATTCTTTGCCAGTCTGACTCAGGCGCCTTCATCACAGACACGTTTGGCGTGCGGTACCGCATCCCCAACGCGATGGATCTCGATCCCGACAGCCGACGCCGCTTTGAGAAAAGTCTGTAGCGTACACGGGGGCACGCAAGACAATGGGAAAGCCTCGCAAGGCCGGCATGGATTCACTGCAACGAAACCAGACACCAAACTACAGCCGAACCTTGGCACCGAATATCGGCTGCGGGTACTTATAAAGAGAAGAGTTTGTACTCGCCGGCAGCGTTGGTGAAGCCGATGCCCATCCGACCGCCACGCATTGGATCCCACGCGGAAAGGAAGGGGTTGCCATTGACCGGATCGAGCAACCCCCTTTTTGCCCCTGTTTTCCTAGACTTCCAGCACGCTTTCCAGCAGCCGTACAATGGATCAATTGCACCGTTGGTAAGGGGACCCAGCCATTTTTTTCTAAAAAAATCACAAAAAAAGTGAACAAATCGCTTGAAGCCAGCGTTGGGGGGATTAGTCTCAGAGGGTCTTTATTCAGGAGAAGAATTATGACTCTGTCCAAACTGTTTTCTTTCCTTCGTGCTTTCTTTGTTGTTGGAGCCTTGGGCGCATCGCTGGCACCTCGCTTGGCCGACGCTCAGTGCTGCGGAGATTCGGTTGCTTCCGTCGTCGCAACGCCGATGCCGACGCAAACCTACAGACTCGATTTTCAAACCGTATACGATGAGCAGCGAATGACTGCCTACCGTGTCTCGTATGAAACGGTCTACGATGCGCGCGTTTACACCGTCACAAAGCCTGTGTGGGAAACGCAAACCACCGAACGTCGCTACACGGTACAGCGCCCCGTCTGGGAAACAGCTTCCCGCGAAGAACGATTCACCGTGATGAAGCCCGTGTATGAAACACAGGTGCGAGACATGAGCTACGACGTCACTCGCGATGTTGTTGAAACGAGTGCCCGTGAAGAACGATTCACTGTCATGAAGCCTGTCTACGAAACCGCGATACAACAGCAGACGAGCCTCGTGCGTCGTCCGGTGTACGAAACCTCCGAACGCGAGGAGGCGTATAGCGTCGCCGAGCAGGTCACTACGATGCGTACGACCTACGCCGACCAAGGCGGATACGTCGACACGGTCACGCCAATGGTGGCCCCAGGCACAACACAACTCAACTGGGTGCCAAGCGGTTGGGCGGTGAACCCCACCAACGGCCTTGCCTCGTGGCAGCGTGGGGGCTACGCGTGGACGGTCACCCCAGGCGTTGCAATGAACCAAGTCAATCGCGTGTACCAGCCCAACGTGGTGCCTGTGCAGGTGCCTGAAACAACGACGGTCAACCGCGTGATGACACGTCGAGTGCCGGTACAAACCATGCGGTATGTCGATGAACAGGTCGTGCAGCAGGTGCCCGTCCAGACGATGCGCATGGTGGCCGAAGAGCAGGTGCGACAGGTGCCCGTACAGACCGTTCGCAAGGTCGTCGAACGCGTGGAAAATAAAGTGCCTGTGCAGACAGTGCGAATGGTGGCCGAAGAGCAAGTGCGACAGGTGCCCGTACAAGTCTGCCGTATGGTGAGCGAAGAACGCGTGGAGCCTGTGACCACTCAAGTGTGCAAGTATGTGACCGAGCAGCGGACCACGCAGGTACCTCGCGTGGTTGAAAAGCGAGTGCCGTATGAGTACACGGTGCGTTCGCCACGCACTGTTGTCATGCGGGTGCCTTTGGATTCCTGTGGTAACCCGCTCCCGATTGCTTTGGCTGCCCCACAGTCGGCAGGACTGCAGTCCGTGCCTGTCTCGGCAGCTCGCAGCACAGCGACACCCCAGATGGCAACCCAGTCGGCCGCGGCCGTGGCTCCTTCCCTCTCGTCAACCGAACCTGTTGCTGAGAAGGCTGGTCCCACAAAAACGTATAGCGACAAACCCGCCGACGTGCCGGCAAAGGGCGAGGAAGGCTGGAAGGGTTCGGGCCTTCAACATATTGATCCTGCAAAAACATCGGCTGATCCAAGTGAGTCTGGCAATGGCCGGGCTGATGCACACACCGACAGTCCGATACGAACTCAGAAGCCAGCAGCCCGCGAGGGGAATCCTCGTCCAGTCGATTTGGGTGCCGATCTGGGTACCGCTGAAACTATTCCGACTCCAGCAGGTACGGTGTTGCCACCATCGCTTGTGGTACCGCAAGAGCCAACCATCGCACCGGTTGGCCCTGTCAGGGATTTGCAGCGAGGTCCAGCAGTCGAGCCAGCTCCCCCGGCTGCCGATGCGAGGGACGTGCCGGCTGCGGAGACAACCGGACGCTCGTCGCGGGTTGAGGTTTCTCACGCCGACCGCTCGACGTGAGCACAGGACCACCAACGGCGTAGAAATAACGCCCGCTTTCTGGCTGACGGCATATTCACTCTGTGCGAGCGAGGATGAGGGGGGTGACCGTTGGCTCGTGCACGACCATCGACTTGTGCACAACCATCGAGTAGAGTGTGCCGCACACTCAGGGAACTTTTTCTATGCCGAGCAAGGTCACGGACGACCCTCCCAAGTCCAAAATAACACCGTCCAATCGCGAACCAAAGAAAAGTGTTGCGCGACAGTCTCGCTCGCGAGTTCTATCCATGACAGGGATGACCGAACTCTTTGACGACGATATCGGCACAAGCCAGCCCGGTGTCAGCCGTCTCTATACTGTGGCGATGATCGCCGATGTATTGGATGTGCCGCTGGCGGCTGTGCGTCACTGGCTTCGCGGCGGATTGCTCGAACCCACGCGTCGCTCCGGTTCGCTGGCTTGGTTTGATTTTCAGCAACTCGTGGTGGGAAGGCGGTTGGTGCGACTCCTTGCATCTGGGCTTTCCCTCCGCGAAATCGATGCCAAACTTTCAGTTCTCACCCCGGGCGGTGCTGCCAAAGCCGCAGGCATGGCAGAACGGATCGTCACTGATGGCCGTCGCCTGAGCATCCGGCTTGGCAATCGGTTGGTGGGCGCGCACGGCCAGTTGCAATTTTCTTTTTACACTGATGGCTTACAGCCCATCGACGAGGCTTCTGCACCGATCCAGCAGCCGATCGCATGGAGCATCGAAGCTTCTGGAGATGCCGACGACGTGAACGGCGTGGCCGAACTGCTCGACCTTGCGGCAGATCTGGAAGCCGCAGGCGAGTTTATCGAGGCTGGCGAAGCACTTCGCGCCGTGCTCCAAGCGGACGGTCCCTCCGCAAAGGTGGCATTCATGCTGGCGGAATTGCTCTACCGTTCGGGCGATCTGACTGCCGCACGCGAACGCTACTACGCCGCCGTCGAACTGGACGCAGACCATCTGGAGGCGCGTACCAACCTCGGCTGCGTGCTTGCCGAGCTTGGAGATCACGAACTGGCTATGGCCGCATTGGATGGCGTGCTGCGGCAACAGCCAGACTACGCCGATGCCCACTGGCACATGGCAGGGGTGCTGGTGGATGTTGGACGGCCGGCCGACGCGCGCCGCCACCTGCAAGCATTTTTAGCGATCGCTCCAGAAAGCCCATGGGCTGCAACGGCCAGAGCACGGCTCGCCGAAGGCCGTTGACTCCAAGGCCGTTGGCTCACCACGGCCCTCGCACGCTGTGAACGCCAAACTGAACGGTGTCGCTGGGCTGGTTGGGCGTTGGCAAAAGCCCCGATTGCCCTGGCACAGCCCCTGGCCCCGGATACGGCCTGTAAAACTGCTGGTAAAGCGGCATCGTCCGCGAACTTGGCACGCCCCATGAATATTCAGAGATGAACTCTGCCGTGGGCGGCACCACAAGGGCCATCGGTCGGCCCACGGAGGGGTCGTACCAGGTGCTGTGCCAGCTCTTTCCTTTGCTGCGCAGAAAATACCGTTTCTCCGTTGCCCGGCTTCCGCCCGCCATGGCCGCCGACACCATGCCGACTGCGCATCCACCAAGCACTGCGGCAATGAGCCAGTTGCGGATGGTGAGGGAATTGCCTGTGCGAACGAAGCAGTTCATGGGGTTCATAGAATGTTCCTGCTGAGTCAAAGGAGTCGGCTCAATCAAAAGCCGATGCAACATGTTCCCACCTTTTCAATACCAGTAGGCATGCACGGTTGTCTTCATGCCCATCGCCCCTGCCGGACGGATATAGCGGCGGCGATGTTTGTAGAGGAATTCGTGCGGCATCAATGGCGGATACGTGTTCCACGTGTGTCCAACGCGCGGAGGCACTGGCCTCGGCGAGACATAGAGTTGAGCACCGAAGCCTGGCGCAGATCCTGCCGGCACGGGAGGCGCATAAAAATTATAGAAGACGTCGGGAGTAGGTGCGTCGATGCCGCCGTTGATGGGCACTGCAAAGGCACAGGCTGCTTGAATGACTTCCATTGCAACAAGCATCCCAAACAGGTGCCGTCGCATCCGGCAGCACGTTGATTGGATCATTGTGGTCGTTGTGGAATTCATTCCCTTTTCTCCTCGTTCCCGGCGCCTCATTTCGAAATACCTTCTGCGTCCACACGTTTCTCTGAGCAATGCTTGAGGGCGCTGCTCGAGGCCAGAGGATGGCTCCGACTGGCATCTTTTTCGGCAGATGCCGATTCACCCCATGACTCCGAAGATGCGGCCTCTGCCGCCCCTGCGCAGCAAGCAAGGTCTGCTGTTGCCAGTCGATCCCATGCCCCACACGGCTGCCGCTCTAACCGCTATACTTTGCCCCTCTTGCCAAAGGCTGTCGATGGAATCAGAGTCTTTTCGGTCACATTGGACCCTCGCACTTTCTCTTTTTTTTCTCTTCGTATGACCACAAAAACCCTTCGCTCAAAATCCGCTGCCACCGTTTCGCCACAGTCCGCTGCGGCCGCCTCGCCGGAGGCTTCGACCCGAAGCAACGGCCACGCACCCGCCAAACGCCGCGCCAGTGCCCAGACACTCGCCGCCGGCCAGCGAGACATCTCAGTCAGCGAGTTCTTTGCAAAAAATCGCCACCTGCTGGGATTCGACTCCCCTCGCAAGGCCCTGCTCACCAGCGTCAAGGAGGCGGTGGATAACTCACTGGACGCGTGCGAGGAAGCTGGCATCCTGCCTGAAATCTGGGTGCACATCGAACAGGTCGGCGAGACGGGCAACCGCTATCGAATGGGCGTGCAAGATAACGGCCCGGGTATTGTGCGGAAGCAAATCCCGCTCATTTTCGGAAAGTTGCTCTACGGCTCGAAGTTTCACCGTCTGCGAATGAGCCGCGGCCAACAGGGAATCGGGATCTCGGCAGCAGGTATGTATGGAGTGCTGACGACTGGCAAACCTGTAAAGATCATCTCAAAGATTTCTGCCAAGGAGCCATCGCACTACTACGAACTCCGCATTGATACGAAAACAAATGAGCCGGAAATCCTCAATGGCAAGGGGGCGGGAGTTGATATTCCAGCCGGCAAGAACGGCGCGGATTTGATGAAAAAGCACGGGATTGAGTGGGTGGGCATCAACGATCGCGGCGAGCCAATCGACCACGGCACTCGCGTGACGATTGAAATGGAGGCCAAGTTTCAACGCGGTAAGGGCAGCGTCGAGGAATATCTCGAACAAACGGCGATCGCCAACCCGCATGCACAGCTCCATTTTCAAGGTCCAGACGCGCCCGAGCGAATCCTCGAACGATCCAGCCACGATCTGCCGCCGGAACCTCGCGAAATCAAGCCGCATCCCTACGGCATCGAGCTTGGCCGACTGGTAACGATGCTTCAAGAAAATCCAAAACTGACCTTATCGCAGTTTTTAACCAGTTCGTTTTCTCGCGTTTCATCGGGGGTCGCCAAGCGTCTGTGCGATGCGGCCAAGCTCTCCACACGCGTCACCAGTGCAAAACTGGGCCGCGGTGAGGCCGATGCGCTCTACAAGGCGATCCAAGACACAAAGATCCCTCCGCCGGCCACCGACTGCGTGGTGCCGATCGGAGAGCAGCGGCTCCTCGCGGGGTTGAGACAGGTGGTGCCTGGTGAATTCTTTGTGGCCGCCACGCGTCCGCCTGGGGTCTATCGCGGTAACCCATTTGTCATCGAGGCGGCCCTCGCGTACGGAGGAGGTCCGGCAGCCCAAAAGGTGTCGCTGGAAACCCTTTCCGAACTGGCTGGCGAAAGTGACTCGCGGAGTCTGCGGCAGTTTCTGACGACGACATTCGCTGGCCTCGGCGGCGAGGCGGCCGATAAAATTTTAGAAGAGGCACGGCTCGCCAGCCGGCAATCGCCCTCCAAGCTCAAGAAAGACACGCTCGCAGGTCTCCACACAGCAATGCAGCACGTGAATCTCGATGAGGGGCAAAGCATGACAGTGCTTCGCTATGCCAACCGAGTACCGCTCCAGTTTCAGCCGGCCGCCTGCGCTGTCACGCAGATGATTTTAGGAACCAACTGGAGGTCGTATGGCCTCTCGCAATCCAGAGGCAGCCTACCGAGCGCCCCGGTGACGGTGATGGTGCACGTCGCGAGTGTGTGGGTGCCATTCACGAGCGAATCGAAGGAGGCTATCGCGTCGTATCCTGAGATCCAGAAAGAAATTCGGCTGGCACTCCAAGCCGTCGGCCGCAAGCTCGGCATGTATTTACGCCGGCGACTGCGCGTGGCGCAGGAAGGTCAGCGTCGAAGCATTTTCCTCAGGTATCTAGGCGAGGTAGCCGGTGCTGTTTCGGTCATCAATGGAGTCGATCGCACAAAGCTCTACGAACAACTCTTGGCCGTGGCCAAGCGAAAAACAGCCGAAGCCGATGTTCAACTCAATGACAGCGGCAAGCCGATCAACGAGGAAGACGACCTAGATCTTGGCGACAACTGCATCATCGTATCGCAGGAAGCGCCGGGCGCAGCAACCGCGACGAAAGCTTCGCCAATCGAAAAAAAGAAAAAAGCCAAACGACGCCGGTAAGCTCCGGCCCCCATCGCGACAGATCGAAGTGAAGTATGGGGCTGTGACCGCCTCACTCCTGCAAACGAGAGAGGACGCTTACGTTTTTTCTCTTTTAAGTTGCTGAACCTCGGCTTCGAGTTTCTCGATCCGTTGCTGCATCTGCTTGAATTGCTTGCGTGCTTCTTCCATGCGACGCTGCCCCTCTTCCATTCTCTTGCGACCCTCTTGCATGCGTTCTTCAATCATGCGTCGCATACCGTCGGGCATCTGGTTGCCGTCGGGTATGCGCCTAAGCATATCCTCGGAACCGCCCCGTGGCCCGCCACGCGCGTCGCCGGGCGAGCGGCGATCGCCTTCTCGGCTACCCAACTGATTTTCGATCCGCGAAAGCGTGGCGATCACATCATCCAGTCGATCCATCACAACCCTCCGCATATCCTGCGGCGGAGGAGGGGGCATCCTGCCCTCGGGGCCCCGTCCGTGCTCTTCTATCGATGGCCCGTGTGGTCGCTGCTTATGCTTGTGGCGACTCTGGGCCTGACCTTGCCCCTGCTTTGGGCTACCGGGGCCCGCGCCATGCTTGCGGTGTTTGCGGCCAGACTTTTTGGCTTGGGCATCCTCGTCTTCATCGTTTTCATCGTCGTCCAGGTCGTCGTCCTCTTCGTCCAGTTCGTCGTCGCTGTCGCCAGCAGCGTCGTCTTCGGATTGATCGCTGACCAGCGATACAACACCCATCCAAGCTTCAGCCGTGTATTGAAAGAGGCCAGGCTCTCCGGCCACCGCCGACTGCCATCCAGAAGTCATCGTCATAAACGCCACCCAAAGACAGCTCATGCAGACAAAAAAGAGCGGGCGGCTGGCGAAACTCGTACGATTTCTTGCCTGTATGAAACTCATAAAACTCTCCTAGATGATGAACAAATCTTGATCGTCGGCTGGGAATCAGCGGCTGGGGAAGAGAAGGAAAAGAGCGTATCCTATATAGCCTATGAACGCCCCAACTGAAAAAAAGTTTCGCGACCCGTCGCTGGTGGATTGTGGTGGGGGCCGCAGGTTGGAGCAACTCGGTGGAGTGCTGGTCGATCGGCCACTGCCGCAAGCTGGCCTGCGGTGCGCATTTCCAGCGATCTGGAGAGAGGCCGGGGCCGTCTACCGACCGAAGGCTTCCCACGCAACGGTTGCTCTGCACGATGGCACCGGTGGATTACAAGGCGTGGACGGGCCACGCGGACACAGGGGAGCCAGTAGGCTGGCTAGGCCCGCCGGGGAGTGGGAGCTCAAGTCCGACCTGCCCCAGCCTTGGTGCGTGGAACTGCCGCTGGAGGCCGCAACCCTGCGGCTGGAGGTGCGGCCGGCTCCGTCGGGACAGATCGGTATTTTCTTAGAGCAGCTCGCGCAGTGGCAATGGTTGCAACGCGTCACGCTCCGGGGCTGCGTGGTGCTCTCGCTCTTTGCCCACTCTGGGGCTGCCACGCTGGCTATGGCTGCGGCAGGGGCCACGGTCGTCCACGTGGATGCGTCCAAACCAGCCATCGCACTGGCCCGACGCAACGCTGAGGCTTCTGGATTAGCAGCGGCATCCATCCGCTGGGTGTGTGAGGATGCCCGCACATTTATCTCGCGGCAGCTACGTCGGGGAACGCATTTCGATGGGGCCGTTCTGGACCCGCCCTCGTGGGGCCACGGGCCCAAGGGGCAGGCCTTCGCAATCGATCGCGACCTCCTGCCACTGCTGGGAGATATCGGCAGATTGCTTGGTGTTGGCAAAAGTCAGGCCCGCACGGGCCCCGTTCTGCTCACGTGCCACTCGATCGGCTGGCATCCCAGCCGATTGCACGACACACTGGCAACGGTGCTGCCTAGTGGCCGCATCGAATCTGGTCCACTCACCTGCACAGATGCCGCAGGCCGAACCCTCGAAATGGGCAGCTACGCAAGGCAATGCCCCATCCCATGACCCCGCACGAGAACATCACCAGCGCCTCAAACCCTCGCGTGCGAGAGGCCTCACTCTTGCGGGAAGCCGATGCTCGGCGGGCAACGGGCCTCACGCTCGTTGACGGCCGCCGCGAACTCTCTCGTGCGGCTGCCGCTGGCGTGGCAATCGTGGAGGTGTTTCTGGATGCCGAGACACTGCACAGCATGGCTCGCGGGACGGCCGCTGGTGGCAATCGTTTTCCAGATCCATCTCCTTTCACCGATCCAGCAACCGAAGAGGCCCTGATTCATGCTTGGCGTGCAGACTGTGCATTGCCAAGCACACGGCTGACGATGCTGTCTCGGAAGGCCTTTGAAAAGCTCGCCTTCGGAAGCCGCAACGAAGGGTGTGTGGGGGTGGTTCGCTTTGCGGGACAACCGCTGGAGCATTTCACCGCTGCACCCGACAGGCCGGTCCTGATTGTGGAAGGGGTTGAAAAACCTGGGAACCTCGGCGCGATTGTACGCACAGCCGATGCCACTGGCAGCGGCGGCGTGATCGTGTGCGACGGCCGCACCGACCCCGCCAATCCAGCCGTCATCCGCGCCAGCCTCGGCACAGTGTTCTCGGTGCCGCTGGCCGTGGCAACCGCCACGCAAACGATAGCCTGGTGCAAGGCCAACAACCGACGAGTTGTCGCGGCAATGCCAGGTGGCACCCGCCTCTGGCACGAGGCGAATGTCAGCGAAGGCGTGGCGATCCTACTGGGCAGTGAAGCCCATGGCATCACTCCCCTGTGGGAGCAAGCTGCAGCCGACGGCACGATCCGCTGGGAGTCAGTGCGGCTCCCAATGGCCGGCGCTGCCGATAGCCTCAACGTATCGGCCACCGCCGCGGTGCTGGCCTACGAAGCGATGCGGCAACGCATATGACCATTTCAATATTCCCTCCACGATCCAGAAGCACTCCATGACAACCCCTCACCGCGACGGTCTGCCTTCAGACGGAGCTGATCTGTATGCACGGCTCACCACCATCGCCGAGACCGACGGCACTGACGCGATGTTTGATAGCTTGGCACGATCGCTCCGGGATCGCCGTCGCTGGCATGCGCTCTTTGATCTGCGGCTCATGCAGGCCCGCACGTCACTGGGGATTCCGCTGCATGGCGATCTGACGCACCTGCCTCTGGCCACCCGCGACGCGCTCGACAAACACTCCATTGCAGCGTGCCGCGAAGCAGGATGGCCGCTCATCGATGAGGGGCACGTGGCTGCGGGTTGGATGTATCTCCGCGCCGCGGTCGAACCGGGAGAAATGTCGCTCCGACTGGCTGCGATCGCGCATGCCATTGCGCAGCCTGCCGGCCACAACACCGTCGCCGCCCCGCATCCATCCCTCGAGACAGACGCGATGGCTCCCAACGGCATGGGCGCAACTCCAGCAGATGAGGCCGCCGATCAAACGATTCAGGAAATCATCCACGTTGCACTCTGGGAAGGAGTCGATCCGGCTCTCGGGCTCAGGCTGCTGCTCGCTCGCAACGGCACGTGCAATGCAATCACAGCCTACGAGCAGGCCATTTCGCGGCTGCCATTCCTCAAACAGCAGTCGGCAGCACGCGTGCTCGTCGATCACCTCCATCGCGAGGTGATCGCAGCCCTCGCCAGTGACTTTATCCGCCGCGGGGTTCTCCCTCAGGCCGACGGCACGTCTGCCCAATCGCATCCAAACGCCTCGATCGTCACGATGATGGAAGCGGCCGGTGGAATGGATGGTGATCCAGCGATCCACGTGGATGTGTCGCACCTGCAGTCGGTGCTGCGGATCGCACGGGTCTGCACGGATACCGACACGGTTGACAAAGCCTGGGAACTAGCCTGCTACGGCTGCCGTTTGCCGACGGATGCCAC
>QWQH01000075.1 GCA_003670915.1 Planctomycetota bacterium
CTGGATCACGGTAGAACTCTATCCCTACCGCCAGCAACCCGACGCTGCCGCCAACGCCGCCAGAAAATACCTACTGGCCTGTGCGGAGCAGGTCGGTGTGGAGATCGGCTGAGCCCATGACACTCGTGCTGGCATGGCTGCGATTGCTGCGACTGCCGAATCATGCGACGGCTGTTGCCGACGTGCTGGCTGGCTTCCTGATCGTATCGCAGTCTCAAGCACTCCAGTGGCCAGCCGCGCCGCTGTGGTGGGCCATTGCTGCGAGCGTTTGTTTTTACGGTGCTGGCATGGTGCTCAACGATGTCTTGGACTTGGAACTCGACCGTATCCAACGGCCAGAGCGTCCGCTGCCCAGTGGATTGATTGATGCCCAAACGGCTGCCACGGTGGGCAATCGACTCTTCACGATCGGCAGCGTGTGTGCTTGCGGAGCAGCCTTTGTCTCGGGGCAACCGGCCGTGGCTCTTGTGGGCGCCGCCATTACAGCAGCGGTGTGGACGTACGACCGCTACGCCAAGCACACGCCGTGGGGGCCCATTGCGATGGGAAGCTGCCGCTCGCTCAATTGGCTTCTGGGTATGACGGCGGCCGGTGGGCCAGACATACCACACCAGTGGCTGCTGCCTGCTGGCATGGGGCTGTACGTCGCAGGCATCACGCTTTACTCCCGCAACGAGGCGGGGCAGAGCCGCAGTACGGCCCTGCTTTTGGCAACTCTGACCATGCTGATGGGCCTTCTGGTTGCCGGTAGTCACACGTGGTTGATGGCACAGGGCGGCGACGGCAGCCTCTGGCTCCGCAACGGGCATCTTCCATCGTGGTGCTTGCTCTGGGGCGTGCTGGGCGCATCGATTTTGTTGCGATCTGTTTTTGGCATTCTGGACCCCACGAGCCGACGGGTACAGGCAGCCGTCGGCAACGCCATCATGTCGATCATCACGCTGGATGCCGTTCTCGTGCTGGCTGCATGCGGCCAGCAGTGGGCCGTCGTTGTGCTCATCCTGCTGGTGCCATTTTTTTTCGGCCGCCAGTTGGTTGCTGCCACCTGAAATCGCCTACGACTTTTGTGAGAGAATCCATAATGCGACTCGGTTTTAGCACGAACAGTATTGGCGACACCGATCCGCTGGAAGCGATTCCGATCTTGCGAGGCCTTGGCTATACGTCGCTGGCGATTACGCTCGACCACCATGTGCTCAACCCGTTTTCAGCATTGCTGCCCGCAGAGATCTCGCGATGGCGTTGTGCGCTGGGTGCGGCAGGAATGGCCTGCACGATCGAAACAGGCGCTCGCCATCTGCTCGATTCACTCCACAAGCACGAGCCCACGCTCGTCACGGCCATCTCCGCTGGCCGTTCACAGCGAGTCGATTTTTTAATGCGAGCCATTGATATTGCAGCCGAATTGTCAGCTCAGTGCGTCTCGCTCTGGTCGGGTGTTGTACGCGACAGGGCCGACAACGATTCGCTGTGGGACCGTTTGGTAAGCAGCCTTACGCCAGTGCTGAGCCACGCCGCGTCGCGAGGCATGCCCATCGGTTTTGAGCCAGAGCCAGGTATGTTTGTCGACACACTGGCGAGGTATGGCCAATTACTTAACCGCATGGAAGTCGATTCTATGGAGCGTTCCAAGAGCCTCCAGCTCACAGTTGATATCGGCCACATGGAGTGCATGGGAGAGGGGCCCGCGCCAGACTTGCTTTCCCCGTGGATCGGCCGTCTGGTCAACGTGCATATCGACGACATGCAAGCCTGCCGTCACGAACACCTGCCGTTGGGTTCCGGCGACATCGACTTTCCACCGATCCTGGAGGTGCTGGCTGGCTGCACAACTGCCCTCCACGTGGAACTTCCGCGACAGTCGCACCGTTGGCTTGAAACCGCGAGGCAGTCTGCTGAATTTCTGCGGCGAGCCAGAGAGCGTTCTGCCTCCACAAGCCATCCTGCTTCCCCTCCACTCGTTGCCAATCATTCCGTGCCAGCCTGCTGAGTTGACTCATGCCAGACACACCACACGTTTTATTGCTCTCCATTCCGGGTCTGCGACGAGAGGATCTCTCTCGGATGCCGACGCTCGAGGCACTTGCCACCAGCGGTGCGTGCGTGCCATTGGCCCCCGATCTGCCGGCCGTGACGTGCCCCGTGCAAGCCACGCTGACGACAGGGGTGAGCCCCAGCCAGCATGGGATTGTGGCCAATGGACTGTTTGACCGCCGAATGCAGAAGCTTGAAATGTGGATCAGCCCCGACAGCGTCCACAAAGCACCCCGCATCTGGGATCAACTCAAATCGGCTAGGCCCGAACTGTGCACCGCGGCGTGGTTTGCACTGCAGTCGAAACATGCCACCGCCGACCTCGTCTGCCTGCCTGCTCCAAAACATAATCCCGATGGCACAGAGACCATGTGGTGCCACACGCGGCCTGAGCCACTCTACGGCACGCTGCGAGAAACGCTCGGTGACTTTCCCTTGCACAAGTTCTGGGGGCCAATTGCAGGAATAGAATCCTCTCGCTGGATCGTGCAGAGTTTTCTGGAAGCCTCTGGCCACCGTCCCCCGCATTTCGGCTACGTCTATCTCCCTCACCTCGACTACGCGGCGCAGCGAACAGGCCCGGAGAGCCCGCAGGCTCACGCGGCGTGCGGCGAGCTGGATCTAGAAATCGCCCGCCTGATATCAGGTTTTTCTGAACTGGTTGGGAGCGAACGCCTCACCGTGCTCGTGGCTGGCGAATACCAGATTCGGCCCGTGTCGCACACGCTCTTTCCGAATCGGATTTTGCGGGAAGCCGGCCTCCTCAAAGTCACTCACACCCCCGACGGCGAGTTGCTCGACACAGCCGGCAGCCAAGCGTGGGCATTGGCCGACCATCAGGTCAGCCACATCTACGTGCAGCCGGGCCTGACCGCCGAGGCATATCAGCAGACGGTCGATCACGTAGTCTCGTTGTTTCAGGGCAGGGCAGGGGTAGGGCACGTGCTCGCCGGGAACGATCTGGTGAAAGCCGAGCTCACCGCCACGTCGCCGCCTGGAGCTGAGAGTTCGTGTGGCGATAGTGTTGTCGTGAGCACACCGGATAGTTGGCAGAGTTATTTTTATTGGCTCGACGACGCGCAGGCACCCCGTTTCGCGCGTACTGTGGATATCCATCGTAAGCCAGGATACGATCCGCTGGAGTTATTCTTTGATCGAGCTGCGGGCGGTATCCCGCTCGACACGCGGCTTGTAAAAGGCTCCCACGGCGCGGCCGTTCCCGATGGCGCTCACGAGACCATTTTTATCGCATCCCGTCCGATGGCATCGCTTCGCATGGCCGCGGGGTCGTCTGGCTTGCGGATGCGAGATATTGCCGGCCTTGTGAAAGCTCTCTTTGGGATTGCTTGAAAAGCTTCTTGAGCGTGGGCTACGAGCGCAATGCAATTCTATCTGCTGCGTGGTGATTCCCGCGTCTGGCCGTGCGCACAAAGCACTGGCTGCAATGACTACTGCTGAATCCACTGCCAAGCATCGGCTAGGCGATCGCTGTCGAAGTAGTTGATCATGCCCTTCGGGAAAAGCGGCTTGGCCAGCTTTGTGGACCATGCCTCCCAAGCCGTTTCGCCAACAATTGCGCAGCGTTCCACATCCCGGCAATGATTCGTGTCAAACTTCATCTCGTCCCACAGGGCCCTTGCTTCCAAGCCTACAAAATCGTGGAAGATCACGAGCACGCGAACTGTGCCGTAATCCTTGATGTGCTGCTCGAGCAGTGGCACAAACGTGTGGTAGTCGTCGTGCATCAGCTTGCCACTGATTTTGAGGCCCACAACCTTTCCTGAGCTTTCCGGCAACACTTCAATCACACTGTCTCTCCCGTCAGGTTATTTCCACCCATTCCACAGGCTGTGGCTCGATTCCATCGGCCGGCCTTCGGCCGGCATCCGCGCGGCCCGAGCCGGCCAGCCGACTCGTGGCTCGCACCGTCATGTCGGCATCGCATGTGATTTGGCAGGAGAGTCTCAGGCCGGGCGTTCCGGAGAGTGACTTCGCTGCCAACACATTCTTCTCAGCTTTTGACATGCGGGCCGGCTCGCCTGCCAGGAATTCAACGCGACAGGTCGTGCAGCGAGCTGCGCCTCCGCAGGCGTGCAACTGATCCACGCCGCACTCGTCGACCAAGGCGTTCACGAGCCGCTTGCCCGTCGGCACCACAAATATTCCGCTTCCTTCAACCGTCAGATTTGGCATGCAGATTTCCTTTTCGTATTCCTTGGTTATTTCTTGTCCATATTGGCAGCGAGGTCTTCGGGTGACACGCTCGAGACCACCCCATCCTGTGGCACGTCCAATCCGCTCGTCCAGAGCAGCGAGTTGAGCATCAATTTTCGGAAATCGTCGTTTGCCCAGTTCTTGTGAAAGTGGGCGCCTGTACAGCCAAAGCCGCGACCGCCATCGGGCCGCTCGTAGGCCCATGCCAATACCTCGTTGGAACCCTTGCCGTTACGAACTGTTGGGTTGTTGCTGTGAGGACCGTCTGGCAGCTGGCGAGTGGAGTCGGGGGGAGTCGCCTTCAAAATCGGCGTGACTCCTGCCATCGGCTCGCGAAACCGCATGTGGTAATACCACTCGTCGTTGGTGGTAAACGGCTTCACTCCCCGAGTGATGGGATGGCCCGAGGCCAGTTCTGTGCGTTGCAGCGTCCAGTGAGGATTGACCGACCAGTGCGGTTCGAAGTAGCCACCCAGCCAGTTCAGAAACTCGGGGCCGCCCTTTTCCTTCGGCACTTCAACGGCATAGTGAAGGCAGGCCACGCCGATGCCTCGCTTGGCGAGCGCATCGATTTGCAAGAGTCGATTGCTTTGCAGCACAGGATGGCCGCCACCGCCGTCGGCGTAGAAGAAAATGGCGTCGGCGTTATCAAACGCCGTTGGATCGGCAGGCCAGCCATTCTCATACGTAGCCGTTATGATCTGAGGGCTATCGGCATCCAAGCATTTTTCCAGCAACTTGACGCCCGCTCGAAACTCGTGGTCTCCCGGCCCATGGCTCGGCTTTCCCGCGATAAGCACGAGCTTTTTGCGGCCATCGGCCAGTTTCAGTCGCTTCATGCGGATGTCCTTGAATTCCACCTTCATCGGTGCCCCAGCGTGCAACTGCAGTGCCAGCACGCCCTCGGTGGCCCGCTTGGCAACCTCCTCGTCGACGACCTGGGACATAAGTTGGCCGTTGATGAAGTGAGCCAGCGTGGCTCCATGCGCCACCACCCGATACGCATTCCATTCGCCAGACTTGATGAACTTCTGCAAATCTTCGGTCGTGCTGATTGGCTCACCGGCCGTTTTTTTTCCATCCGCAGCAATCGTTACGCGTTCGCCGCGCTGGGCCAGAATCCCCCGGCCTCGCTCCTCGTACTGAATGCCAGAGTACGTCGGCCCGGCCTCGAAGTCGGCCTGATAGCCTCCCACGACCGAGTCGCCGTAATCCTTGCTGCGGTATTGCACGCCACTATTGCCGCCGGTGATCCGATAGAGAAACCGCAGCTCAAA
>QWQH01000088.1 GCA_003670915.1 Planctomycetota bacterium
CAACCCATCACCCAAACGTAGAATGGCACTATGGCATTTGGAACCATGACCTCAAAACCACTGCCGCACAAAGTCTCGTCGCTCTTGGTCTCGTCGCTCCTGCCACCCACTGGGATTCCTGTGAAGCCAATCTCTGGAAAAGGGAAAGCGTCTTCAGACGCTGCCACCGTGCACCAGATTCTCGTCGTAGACGACGAGGAGGATTTGCTGGAGTTGGTGCGATACAACCTCTCAAAGGACGGCTATCAAGTGAGCTGCGTGGCCACTGGAGAAGAAGCCTTGAAGTCGGCCAGAAAGCAGGCCCCCGACTTGATCGTTCTGGACTTGATGCTGCCGGCAGTCGACGGTCTGGAGGTGTGCCGTCGGCTCAAAGCTGATTCCAAAACGCGAGACATCCCAATCATCATGCTCACCGCCAAGAGCGAAGAGAGCGATGTGATCGTGGGTCTTGAGCGGGGGGCCGACGACTACATTGCAAAACCCTTCAGCCCCAGGGTGCTTTCGGCCCGAGTGAAGGCATTGCTGCGTCGCAAAGAGGCTGAGCAACAGGCCGCACTTGAAACCACAATCGACGTCCGAGGACTTTCGATTCATCCTGGCCGACACGAGGTGACCCTCGCCGGCGAGCCCCTCGACCTCACCTACACGGAGTTTGCACTCCTGCAATTTCTCGCAAAAAGACCCGGTTGGGCCTACACCCGCACGCAGATTGTCGACGCGGTGAAGGGGGAAGACTATCCTGTGACGGAGCGCTCGGTGGACGTGCAGGTGGCTGGCCTGCGTAAAAAACTCGGATCTTTCGGTGCCGACATCGAAACGGTCCGAGGCGTAGGGTACCGTTTCCGGGCGTGAGATTTTTTTCGCCCTTGCCCCCTTGGGTCGCCCTGCGTCGCGTCCATGCTCCGAACCCGTTTGATCTGGCATTTGTTTGCAAGCTGGTGCGCGCTGGTCGCGGCTGTGTTTGTGGCGTGTTTCTGGCTGGCCTCTGTTGAATTGGCTCGCTTGGCGGATGAATATCAGGTTCGCCGCATGACAGATGCGGCCACTGAAATCACCGCGCTGCTCCTGGCTGAAGTGGATCAAAAAGAACATGTGGCTGGGTACAACGCCGCAGCATTTGCGACCGGAGCCGCTGAAATCGCTCGCACTGCGCACGTCGCCATAGACCTTCTGTCTCTGACAGGCCAAGTGCTCGATACCACGGAGGCCTTGCCCGATCCTGCCAGCCATCGCGATGCCGGGCAGGATTGGCCGACCAACGGCGAAACGCTGCTCGACGAGGCTCGCGACGGCCGCGTGGCGCGATCAAGTCGCTACGACGTGGCCAGTGGCAAACGAATACTTGCCGTCGCGGTGCCGCTTGGAACTCGCGGGCGGCCATCGGCGATCGTGCGCGTTGTTGCAACGACCAAAGAGGCCGACCGCGAATTGGCGAACTCACAGCGGCGGATGCTGGCAGGCTACCTGTGCGCGACCGCGGCTTCGCTGGCTGCTGGATACGCCCTTGCAAAGCGGCAGGCGCGGCCCGTGAAGGATCTCTCGCAAGCGGTTGTGCGACTGGCCGCTGGCGATTCGAATACCGCGATCCCCATACCCGAGCCCGCAGAGCTATTCGAGTTGGCCGACGCGATCGGAGTGCTTCGAGAACAGCTCGTCGAGCGAGGGCTTACCATTGGTCGGCAGGGGACTCAGCAGGAAGCCGTGCTGGGCAGCATGATCGAGGGTGTGCTCGCGATCGATGCTCGGCAGCGCATCGTGAGCATCAATCGCGCTGCAGCCGACCTGCTCGGCCTCGACCCTCACGCCGTCATCCGTCGCCCGCTGCAAGAGGTTGTGCGCAATCCCGACCTGCGACGATTTGCACTCCGAGCAATCGATTGTCGCGAACCGGTCGAAGATGATTTAGTGCTGAGAGGTTTGCGAGACCGCACGATTCGCTTGCAGGGCACAGCCTTGCGAGATGTGTCGGGCGATGGGGGGGCTGTGATCGTGCTCAATGACGTCACCACGATTCACCATTTTGAGAGGGTCCGACGAGACTTTGTGGCAAATGTGTCGCACGAACTCAAGACTCCCGTTGCCTCGATCAAGGGATTTGTGGAGACGCTGCTCGACGGGGCTGCCGAGGATCCCGCCGATAACCGGCGATTTTTAGAGATCATCGCAAAGCAGGCCGATCGATTGGCTTCCATTATTGACGATCTCCTTGCGCTGTCGCGAATCGAGCAAAGCGAGGGGACAGGCAATCTCCCGTTCGAGATAGTTCCTATTGCCGAAGTCTTTGCCGCTGTGATCGCCGACTGTATGCCACGAGCTGTCGACCGCTCAATCGTGTTGGATATTGCGTGCGACGAATCGATCCAGACGGCCGTCAATGCGCCGCTTTTAGAGCAGGCGGTGATCAATCTGGTGGACAACGCGATCAAGTACAGCGACCCAGGAAAGTCTGTCTGGCTCTCGGCATCGGTTGCAGCAGCCGGCACTACCGAGTTGGCTTGTGAAGCAGGATGCGTGCTCATCGTCGTGCGGGACGAGGGAAGCGGCATCGAAGAGGAGCACTTGCCGAGACTCTTTGAACGATTCTATCGCGTTGACAAGGCGAGGAGCCGGAAGCTGGGCGGCACGGGACTGGGCCTTTCGATTGTCAAACACATCGTTCAAGCGCACGGGGGCACGATTGCCGTCCAGAGCCAGCCCGGCGTGGGCAGCGCATTTACGATTGCACTGCCGCTGGAGTCATGACCTCGGAGAAGTGCGTTCGTCGCCGTTTGGTTGTCAGGCGATCGTGCGGCCGCCATCGACGGGCAGGCAGACGCCCGTCACGAAGTCATTCTCGATGAAAAAGAGCACGGCATGAGCCACGTGCTCCGGGCGTCCTTCCGTTGTGAGCAGCGTCCCGAAAAGGGCCTCTGCGCGTTGCTCGGGCGTGAGATCGGCCGGGAGCAGGACGGGCCCCGGCAACACGCAGTTGACCCGAATGCGCGGGTTTCTAGCGGCAAACTCCACTGCCATCGAGCGAGTCATCGCAGGGATTGCACCTTGACTGGAGAAATAAGCGGCACCGTCGCGAGAGGGTCGCCCAGTCGCCCAGTCGCCCAGCGTGACGATCGCCCCACCGGTCTCTTGGTGCACCATGATAGCGCCAGCTTCCTGCGCCGTTACAAACGTTCCGATGCAGTTGACATCGTAGTGCGCTCGCATGTCATCGGCGGTGATCTCTTCTAGGGCTCCTCGGTTCCAGAGGCGCGCGCATGTGACCACCGCATCAATTCGGCCGAAGTGGTCGGCCACTCTGTGCACCATCGCCCGCACGGGGCCCTCTTCTCGCATGTTGGCCGTAACAGCCAAGCTCATCACGCCAGCGAGTTCTAGGTCGGCGGCCAACTCGCGGGCCTCGCGTAGCGAGCGGTTGGCGTGAATGGCCACAGAATATCCGCGAGAAGCAAGCGCCCGTACAACCGCAGCGCCGATGCGGCGAGCGCCACCGGTGACCAGCACCACCCGGCCATTGGGCGCGATCGATCCAGGTGCAAAGGTTTGAATCTCAGAGAATGGAGTCATCGGCTGGCCTGGATGTGATTGGCTGGGGATGGAAGGGGAAAAAGTAGGGGCGTTTACGCGCCAGTCGATTTGCGGCGCTCGTGAAACTCAACAATCTGCTGCCAGGCTTCCTCCGGAGTTTCAGCCCACGTGAACAGGGCGAGGTGATCGTCTGAAACGACCCCTTCGTCGGCCATGTACTGGAAGTTGATCACCTTCGACCAGTAGTCGCGGCCAAACAGAATGATTGGCACCGGCTGCATGCGGTGGGTCTGCCGGAGCGTCAGCGTCTCAAACATCTCGTCCAGCGTTCCAAAACCGCCGGGAAATAGCACGACCGCCGCGGCCCGCAGAATGAAGTGAAACTTCCGCAGCGAGAAATACTTGAACTGAAAGCAGAGATCGGGGGTGATGAAAGGATTGGGCTGCTGTTCGGCAGGCAGCTTGATATTGAGCCCGATCGACTGGCAGCCAACGTCGAAAGCGCCACGGTTGGCGGCCTCCATGATGCCGGGGCCGCCGCCGGTCACAATCACGAAATCTCGCTTGTCGTCGCACTGGTTGTCGATCGATACGAGCCTCGCAAACTCTCTGGCCATATCGTAGTAATCGCTCTGTTCGAGCAACCGCTCGCTCCGCTGAACCTCTCGTGCCAGCAGCGGGTCGGCTGGCGAGGCTTGCTGGCTGTGGCGTGCATCGGAGAGCCGCCGCTGTGCTGTGTCGCGATCAACGATCTGAGTGCCGCCAAAAACAATCACGGTGGAATTGATGGCATGTGCCTGAAGGGCCAGTTCTGGTTTATCCAGTTCCAGCAGCATTCGGACGCCGCGCATCTCAGTCTTATCCAGAAGTTTGCGATCGTCCTGTGCCAGTGAATAGCTTGGCGAACTGAGAATCGCCTCCATATTCTCAGCCACGAGGGTAGGATCATCGCCGAGCGTGGCGTCGGGCAGGATGCTACAGGCTTTGGGACTTTTGGGCTTGGGTGGCCTTGGCATGCGTCGGCCTTCAATTGGTGAAGATGTTTATGGAGATGTTTCAAAGCATTGAGACGATAGGTCAACCGTTGAGTTCTACGGTATCTCCGATCTCAGGCAGGAATGTATCCCAGCCTAAGGTTGTGCGAATGTGGTGCGACATCCCCCTTGCCGCCGAGGGTTCGCCATGCACCAGAGCCGTTTTTTTGGGGGCTGGGAGGCCAGTGAGCCAGCGAACGATCTCTTGGCGATCGGCATGGCCGGAGAGTGCGTCTACCCGTCGTACGCCCGCTCGCACCGGAATATCGCGACCATAGATTCGTAGAAAACGTGCTCCATCAATGAGGCTGCGGCCCCGCGTGCCGGTCGCCTGATAGCCGGCCACAAGCACAGTTGTAGCCGGGTCGGGCAGCCGCTGGATGAGATGGTGCAGGATGCGGCCGCCATTCATCATGCCGCTGGAGGCAATGACGATTCCAGGGCCGCGATGGGCGTTGATCGCCTTTGATTCGCTGGCAGTCTTTGCCATGTGCACCCAAGGGGCTGCCAGCGAATCGGCAACGCCTTGCATATGTGCTTCGGTGAAGTCGTGCTCGGCAACGTGTTTGCTAAAAACTTCGGTTGCCTCGACGGCCATCGGCGAATCGATCCATACAGGCACCTCGGGTATTCGCCCAGCCACCATCAGCGTGCGCAAAAGATAGACCAACTGCTGGCATCGACCGATGGCAAACGAGGCCACGAGCATCACCCCACCTCGGGCAATTGCTTCCTTGGTCGCAGCTTCTAATTCGTCGAGGGGCCGGCTGACTGGATGGTCACGATCGCCATAGGTGCTTTCGCACAGGAGGTAGTCGCAGGCTGGCGGCGGCACAGGATCGTTATAAAGAGGGGCGTCGTACCGGCCAACGTCACCAGAGAAAACAATCCTCTGCATGCCGACGGCCGTAGCCACCTCGGCCTCAATAAAAGAGCTTCCAAGCATGTGGCCGGCATC
>QWQH01000022.1 GCA_003670915.1 Planctomycetota bacterium
AGCGTCGATGGTGGCGTCCGTCGAATCGAGTCGGCCTACGACACGCTTGGCCGCGTCACGAGCGTGACCTCGTTCAATGCGGCCACCGGTGGCACTGCCACGAACCAGGTTGCCCGGGGTTACAACGGGTTTGGGCAACTGGCGAGCGAGTGGCAGTCCCACACGGGCCTCGTGAACCAATCCACGACGCCGCGCGTGCAATACGCCTACTCGCTGGGCGCCAGCGGCAACCACAGTCGGCTTACCGGCGTGACATATCCGGATGGCTACGCGGTGTCGTACACCTACTCCGGCATCGACGATGCGGTGAGCCGCCTGACGAGTCTCACGGGCCTTCCGGCTACCGGATCCACGACGCCCGTCACGCTCGAGGCCTTCAAGTATCTGGGGGCTGGAACCCTGATCGAACGGTCTCGGCCGGAGGTAGATGTCGCGCTCTCGATGGTGAGCCAGTCGGGCTCCACCGGTGATGCTGGGGACCAGTACACGGGGCTGGACCGGTTCGGCCGGGTGGTTGACCAGCGGTGGCTCACGGGGAGCGGCTCGACCGCGACAGACGTTGATCGCTATGGCTACACGTACGATCGCAACAGCAATCGGCTGACGCGGTCGAACGCTCTGGCTTCGGCGTTCAGCGAGACGTATTCGTACGACGCCCTGAACCAGTTGCAGGGCTTTATCAGGGGGAGTACGTCATCGCCGAGCACGACCCAGGATTGGGAGTTCGACGCGCTGGGCAACTGGACGACGGTCTCGACCGATGGTGTGGACCAGACCCGGACGGCCAACGCCCAGAATGAGCTGACGCAGGTGGGGAGCGCCTCACTGGCCTACTCGACCACGGGCAACCTCACGACCGACGCCCAGGGCCGGATCCTCGTGTATGACGCCTGGAACCGGCTTGTGTCGGTCAACAACGCGTCTGCCGCGCAGGTGGCCCGCTATGAGTACGACGGCATGAACCGCCGCATCGTCGAGCAGGCAGGCACACTTACAACCCCGGCTGCCGTGTCCGCTGCCGTTCGTGATCTCTTCTATTCGCTGAACTGGCAGGTGCTCGAGGAGCGGGTCCGCGACGCCGCGGGTGCGATCCCGGCGGTGGCCGATACCCGGTACGTCTGGAGCCCGGTGTACGTCGATGCCCTGATCGCCCGTGATCGCAATACCGATGGCAACATCACGACGGGCACCGGCGGCCTGGAGGAGCGTGTCTACGCCCTGCAGGACGCCAACTGGAACACGACGGGGATCGTGGCCGCGACCGGCATCTCGGGCCTGACGCTTGGGAATGTGTTCACGAGGTTTGTGTATACGCCGTACGGCGAATCGCAGACGCTGACGGCGTCATGGGGCACACCCGCAGCTGGATCGGCGCCAATCACGCCGTGGAGTCACCTCTTCCAGGGGCTGAAGCTCACCGACGTGACGGGCCTGGCCTATGTCCGCCACCGCGACTACTCGCCGACAATGGGGCGATTCATCGAGCGGGATCCGATTGGGTTCGAGGCCGGCGACAGCAACTGGTATCGGTTTGTGGCGAATGAGGCGACGGTGAAAACGGATCCGAGTGGGTTGTGCGAGTTGGATCCTGACGTTACTGGGCCATGCAGACTAATGATCTACGCCGGACATTGGGGGCCAGACGCGGAGGCCTTTATCGCTCAGAACCGAGGACCGGACAACGACAAAACTGGCTGCGGCCCATACTTGAGCTTCGTGTCATGCTTCTCTAGCGACTACACAAATAGGTTGGGCGCCGCTAACCTGATTCCCAATTCCCCAAGTTGGAGAGATGTATTAAAAGCAAAGCATGCCATCGGCGGACTAAAGAATGCTATTGAAGGAGCGCGTGAGTTTGCCAAGAGGCTGTGCAACAATCGCAAATCGTTTTGCGACGATGGAACGACAGAGCGGTATCAGTGTGGCGAAAAAGACCAGCGATGCGACAGCGTCACCATTACGGTTACGTGTGACACAGCCATGAAGACTCTGACAACGACCGGAATGTTTGGAGGTAAACCGGTTGAGATTTTTCCAGGCCAATTCTTGAAAACTCCAAACGAAGAGGTGAGGAAGCTCTGTGAAACCAGCATAAGAATAGATTGCCGCAAGTGATCCCCGTGTCCGAGAGGTACGCGAAGGTACGCATGGCTACGTTGACCCATCGGAGTGACGGACTCACGCTCGCGCCATGGAAGCGCAAACGCTTCTTGATCCTAATCGCTGTGATGGCTGCGATCTCGGCGAGTATTGGGTGCTGGGTCGGGTTCGAATGGCACTGTCTTCAACGAGAGCTTGAAGCCGCGGCGATACTGTCTGATGAGTACGGCGCCGCTTTGATTACCGGGCCGTACCAAACCGGCGGAGGCGGAATAGATGACGATCCGCATTTTGACACGAGAGAAATCTGGCGTGGCCGCCTTTATGTTCCGGTGGAAAGTGTCTTCATTGCTGGAGCGCCACTTGATCAACGCGCATGGGGCTGCTTGGCCTCGTTTAGGCACCTTCGCTTTCTCAAAATCCAGGACTGTCAGTTCGCTCCGGGACTCAATGGGCGTTTTTCGGAGTTTCGGCGTCTCATCCAACTCGATATCTCGGAGACGCCGCTCACCATGGCCGATGTCCGCAGCGTGGCGGCGCTGCGACAGTTGTACGACTTGACACTGTGGAACACTGGAGGAACGGACGAATGGCTGGAAGTTCTTGCTTCAATGCATGGCCTCCGCTTTCTCCACGTTCCGGAAGGCGATTACTCGGATGTCGGGGTTGCTCATCTCGCCTGGCTGAGTCAACTCGAGGATTTATGCGTGTCCGAATCAAGGATTACGTCACGCTCGGGGGCAACCTTCGCGAGACTCACGGCCCTGAAACGACTGATCCTGCGCAACACCTCGGTCGACGACGACTGCCTGCTTCAAGTCGCCGGGCTTCCGGCCCTGGAGACGCTTGACCTTGTAGGGACTGAGGTCACGGACGCCGGCATGCTGCACTTAACAAACCTACAGAGGCTCGAGTACCTGTACCTGGCCGACACTCGCATTACCGACATCGGCGTCGGCTATCTTTCCCGCTTGGGATCGCTCGTAGGCATCGTTCTTAACGGAACTCGTGTTACAGTCGATTCGCTAGATATCCTCGCGAACCTTCCGCACCTGAACCGGTCGCGGGTTGGCGCTTATGACACGCAAATAAGCGAGGCGCAGTTCAAGCAATGGCAGACCCAATAGCGGGAACACGAACCGAGGGAAAAGGATAGGGTGCGTCAGCAAAAGCCGGAGGCCCCCCTCCGCATGCAAAGGCCACAGAGATGACTCAACCAACGCTTAGAAGCAGAGCCCCCGCCGAACGGGAACTCGGGCAATCACTGTGCCACTGGCATCGCGAGTCGCACGTCCGCCACCGCGGCTACTCGCCGACGCTGGGGCGGCTCATTGAGCGCGACCCCATCGGTTTCGAAGCGGGGGACAACAACTGGTATCGGTTCGTGGCGAATGGGCCGACGGGGAAGACGGACCCGAGTGGGCTGTCGCCACATACCCAAGTCACCATCTTGAGACTGCTGGGCAGCGGCGATCCAAATAATTTCAAATTGGCGATCGAATTACTTGCCGGGATTGGTGCCAAATCGATCGCCGACCTCGGCAGCAGAGGCCCAAAGATTGTTGATGCTTTTCTTTCCCGCATATTTTCAATGTATCCGGCAACGTCGATGCAGTGCGTGAAGGCCGCAGAGGCCGTACGGGATGTGTTTTCTAAAGTGGGGCAAAACACTACTGTTTTCACAATAACCGATCGCTGCCCGCGGGTGCAGCATTTTCTCCTGGCAAACGGCCAAGCGTTCTCGAACAACGGCAAACACGTTGCAGCTTTCTGCAACGGGCGGGTATATGATGCGATTACATCGCCAACGGGGATGACGATCGCCGAATACACCGCAAAGCTGCGAAGTCTTAAAATTGATCCTGTATTTATCGGACTGCCCCCGGGCAGCAAGTAGCGTTCATGCTGTGATCGCCGCCGTGCAGGCTGTAGAGTTTTCGTAAAGGTGATATGTGACCGACAATCCTACGTTGGAAAGTAAGTTAAGGGCCTGGATCGACAACTATTATTCTGAAATGGCTGAGCGACCGCAGATGTTTGCAGCCACGCCACAGACATTAGAGAGCATCGTTTGGATACTCGAGGCGATGCGTCATGAATTGCTGGCAGTAGCGCCAGCAAGTAGCGAGCACCCATACCAGGCGTTTCTTTCGGACAAAGGTTTTGGATCCGCATCTTTCACTAGCCGCGGCGGCGGTGAGGCATGCCACATTAGGCAGAATTCCTCTGTCACGTTTGAAGAGTTTGTTCACTTTCTCCAAGAATATCTTGAGTCGCAAGGAAGGCTTCCTCGTCAGATGGATAAGGAAGCCGAACTGAGACAACATCAAAAAAAGGATACGCCACGTCCTTGACAAAGATCCAAAAAGGATAGGCAAAATCCTTGACGACCGTTCGCGGCAGCCTTTGGGTACGGGCGTTCAGTACCCAAGATCCTGCAGGAGCCCCCGCGATGACTATGCGCAGGCGGCAACTCGTGGACGTTGCAGTAGTGCGATTTCAGGCCTATACGTTGAGCCCCAATCGATACGCCACCGAAGTAGCGTCGGCAACCACTTGTTCTTGGCACAAGCTAATCGGAGCGACGAAGTCTGGCGTCGAGCCACCCACTCCCCATGCAAAGGAAGCCTCGATGGCCCAGCGAATGGCAGGAAATAGATCCTCTGCCCACCAGGAAGGCATGAACTCACGTGTTCACCGGATTCGCGAGACGCATGTCCGCCACCGCGACTACTCGCCAACCCTCGGGCGGTTCATTGAGCGTGATCCGATTGGTTTCGCGGCGGGAGATGGGAACTGGTATAAGTTTGTGGTGAATTGCCCACTAACACACACTGACGCTACTGGGCTCGTTCCTATCTTTACTACTCCAGAGTTTACGCACAACTATACACCCTCCACATCAGTGTTTGCGATGCCGCCGCTGGTTGCCGGGGGGGTCGGCCTGCGATTCGGTGCCACCTGGACCGTCAGCCCTGGAGGTGTATATCGGGCAAGGAACGTCGCGTGTGGCTGTGGAGCCACTGGCGTTCACTATTCACTTGACTGTAGTTCTCTTTTTTTCGGCGACGTTGAAGCGTGGCGCAATTGGAGTTTCTTTCCGTTGACTAACATCTTAGGGGTCGGGGGAGTGACCTGCCCCCCTTAAACGAGGCCACTTTGGGAGCGAGAATCCTAGGGTGGCGGGGCATCGCCACGGATCACCGAAAACTTGTATGATTGGCAAAATCGCCTCGTCGCGACCAAGACCGGCGCCACCGCCACTCCCTCCACGAAAGACACATCCGTGAACCGGCCGCTGTCCTACACCGACTACGACAACCTCGGCCGCGCGGTCGGCCAGAGCGTGTACGACGGCGACGGCGTG
>QWQH01000079.1 GCA_003670915.1 Planctomycetota bacterium
GAAAATTGTGCGGCAAACGACAGGCTGCACAGATACACAACCAAGGCACCAGAGGGAGACACGATCATGGTGCTGATCGCGTTATGGAGTTGACGAATCTGCGTCGGTGGCGGCGGTTCGTCCTGCTGCGCTGCGGCCACTCCGTTTGCAGTCGCAACGGTTGACCGCTGGTCGGGTTCGCTGCAGGCGGCCAGAAAAAGTGTCGACACCAAACGGCAAACACCGGCCGCCGTGAAGAGCACCGCAAACGCGAGCAGTGTCAGACCATGCGTTTCGCCTGCCTGTAAGGTGAGCCCGCCGACGACAAAGCCGAGGAAAATGCAAAACTGCCCGAGTCGATTGCGCTGCGCAAAATAGCTGGTGCGCATCCGCTCCGGAACGAGGGTGCCCATCCACGTATTCCAAGCTGGTGCGCCGGCCATGCCTGCCGCCCAGTAGACGCTGGCAGCCACGAGCAACTCGGCCAGTTGGGCCTTTCCGCGCAGCGCCCAAAAAACCAGTGGCACAAAGCTCAGCGATTGCACGACGGTGCAGGCGATGACCCACCCGCGATTGGTGCCCAGCCACCTCACGGCCAGCGGTGTGACCAGTTGAAACAATGCCCCGGCAAAAATCGGTACACTGACAAGCATGCCGGCTGCAACGGGCCCCAGTCCCAAAGCCAGGGCAAAGGCGGGGATGTACGTTTCACCGCAGCCCACCATGACGCTGTAGGTGGCAGCGTCTGCCGTCGATACCCAAAGGTCGCGGCGCAGGCCACCCTGCGGCAGGCCGCGACGCAAGAGCAGAGGAAACATCCGCAAAAACTTGTCGATCAAAGGTGGGGGACTCGGAAATGTGCAGCCAAAAAAGCTGCCGGAATGCCAAACGTTTATACTGTCTGGCCCGCAATCATGGGCGGTAGAAAATCATTGCACTTGAAAGTTTCGAACTGTCGGCCACTTCTTCATTCTCTATCTTATAAGGACTTTTCATGCAGGCCCTGGTGACTGGTGCGAGCGGTTTTATTGGCCCACGCTTGCTGCGATTGCTCAACAATCCGCTTGTTCTCTCACGCGATCCCAATCGCGCAAGAACAAAATTGGGTGCTCTCCCGGTGCGCATGATGCGCTGGGATCCGCTGCAAGGACTGCCGCCGCCAGAGGCATTCGAGGGCATTGATACGGTCTTCCATCTGGCCGGTGAATCGGTGGCCGATGGCCGGTGGACGACGTTGCAAAAGGCAAAGATTCGCGACAGTCGCGTGATCGGCACGCGCAATCTCGTCCGGGGAATGGCGCAGGCAAACAGTAAACCGGCCGTGCTCGTGTCGTCATCGGCCGTCGGCTACTACGGTGACCGCGGCGAGGAGGAACTCTTTGAAACGGCAGCGCCGGCGCAGGATTTTTTGGGGCAAACCTGCGTTGCATGGGAGGCGGAGGCGCGGGCGGCAGAATCATTCGGTGTGCGTGTTGTGACGGCGCGCACTGGCATCGTCTTGGGCAGCGGAGGCGGCGCGCTTGCCAAGATGCTCACTCCGTTCAAACTCGGCGGCGGCGGTCCACTCGGCAACGGTCGGCAGTGGATGCCTTGGGTTCACGTGGCCGATCTGACCCGTCTGTTCATGCACGCTGCCGAACAGCCAGCCATCTTTGGCGCCATGAATGCCGTCGCCCCCCATCCGGTGCGCAATCTTGAGTTCACCAAAGCGTTGGCCCGACAGTTGCATCGGCCAGCTTTTATTCCCGCACCCTACTTTGGACTGCGTTTGCTGTTTGGGGAATTTGCGCAGGTGTTATTTGCCTCGCAGCGCACGATTCCGAAAGTGGCACTCGATACGGGCTTTATTTTTCAGTTTCCCGAGATTGCTGCCGCCCTCCGCGACATTCTCGCGACCAGCGCATAACGCCGCCGGATTGGCAACGACTCAACCGCGACTGTGCCTACTCCACACGCACGTGCGTGATCGTGTGACTGTGCAACCAGTGGACGAAGCGTTCTTGGTCCTCGGTGATCTCGACCTCGGCAACGTGCGTGGCGTCGAGAGGCGACACCAGCGTGAGCACGCCCGCAGCCAGCCAATCGGCAATGCTGGCAGGGTCGATGCGGTATTCACCAGCCGGCAATCGCTTTTCTCCGGCGATCGGTGACGCGCCGAAGTAGGCAACGTCGGTACGAAAACGGGCCGGCATGCGGCAGACAGGCACCGTGGGTCGGCCAACAGCGTGGACAGAAATGGGCAATGCATCGTTCATGCGTCAGCTTTCTCCGGTAGCGATTGCCGGTGCCGGTGTGGCGGCCCGCAATAGCCGATCACGCACGGCTTGCCAGGCTTCTGTGTCGGGCACTGCATCCACCACGATCGCATCCAAGCCCCGCTGATCGATGGCGTGCAGCGTCGCATACAGTTGCCTGGCAAACAACACCGGTTCCTCTGGCATCGGCACAATCACCAGTTCGCGCGATTGGGCCAACAGGCGGGCGTTCGCACTATTTGTCTGTGTCGTCAGCCAACCAATCCGCTTGCCACTGCGCAAGAGGCAAGCCACCCGATCGGCCGCGCACGTCGATAGTTCCAGCGGTGTCTGGGGCGCGTAGTGCCTGGCGTGCTGGCCAGGGGCCCGGGCGGCCTGGAGACCAACGTGACGGCTCAGCCGATCGCTTTCCACTACCATGCCTCGTCCGAGCACCTCTTCGAGTATCTGCCGACTGATCGGACCCGGTCGCAAAATCCTCGCCGGTACCTGCGTGCAATCAACGACAGTCGATTCAATCCCGCAGTCGCATGAGCCGCCATTTAAAATCAAATCGATCCGATTCCCCAAGCTTTCTAAAACGTGATGGGCCGTGGTGGGCGACACTGCTTCGGATCGGTTGGCACTCGGTGCAGCCAGCGGTCGGCCTAGCTTTTCGATGAGTCTGCGCGTCAGTCGATGCTGCGGACAGCGCAGTGCCACCGTGGCCCCGCCGGCTGTTACGGTGTCGGGCACGCTCGTTCCGCGCGGCACGACAACCGTCACAGGCCCCGGCCAAAGCTCGGCTGTGATGGCCGCCGCCGCCGCTGGCCATTCGGCAGCCAGCGACTGCGCCATGCCGACGTCGACGACGTGTACGATCAATGGATTCGTAGCCGGTCGCTGCTTTGCCCGAAAGATTTTTTCGATCGCCGTGGCATTCAGAGCGTCGGCGGCCAATCCGTAGACCGTTTCGGTGGGGATTGCCACCAGGCCCCCGTGCCGCAGCAGATCGGCGGCGCGGTCGAGCGCCCGCTCGGTGTCTGGTGCCGGTTGCGACAGCGACTGCGGCCATTCAATCAGCACGGTATCGGGCAACGAGCGAGGCATGCAGACAGGTTGCAACGTTGGAGCAACAATAGCAAGATGGTGGCTGGTAAAAGCCTTCGCCGGAACGAGAGAGCATGCCCGCAACCCCTACCGATAACAATCCTCAGCGTTCTCTGGACAGTGCTCTGGATAGATCGCCGGCGGCCGCTCCTGCGAAAACCATTGTGGTGGGAATTGTTATGGGGAGTCGCTCCGACTGGAGCACGCTCGAACATGCGTCGCAGGTTCTCGAGCAGTTTGGGGTTGGTCACGAGTGCGAGATCGTTTCGGCGCATCGCACTCCCAACAAGCTCGCCACCTACGCTGGCACGGCTGCTGATCGCGGACTGCGGGTCATCATTGCCGGCGCTGGCGGCGCCGCCCACTTGCCCGGCATGATTGCTGCCCAAACACACCTGCCGGTGCTCGGTGTGCCGGTGGAGTCGGCAGTGCTGCGCGGCGTCGATTCGCTGCTCTCGATCGTGCAGATGCCAGCCGGCATTCCGGTGGGGACATTGGCCATCGGCCCAGCGGGCGCCACCAACGCAGCGCTGTTGGCCATCGGCATCCTCGCGCTAGAAAACGCCGAGTTGCGAACGCAGCTACTGGCGTACCGCGCCGCACAAACCGCACGCGTCTTGCACGATACAATCGGGAGTGAATCTGCCGAATCCGCTAAGGCTTCTGGAAAATGATTCTCCCCGGTGCAACGCTTGGCGTACTGGGAGGCGGGCAGCTAGGGGCGATGTTCGCCATGGCGGCCAAACGCATGGGCTATCGCGTTGAGGCGATCTCAGACGTTGCTGATTGCCCGGCGGCCCATCAATGCCACCGAGTGCACGTGGGCGCATACGACGACGCCGAGTGGCTGGCGCAGATTGCCCGCGGCTTGGACGTTGTGACCTTTGAGTTTGAAAATATTCCCGTCGCCGCCACCCGGGCCCTGGAGCGTGTTGTGCCGGTACGACCCGCGCCCGAGGTGCTCTTCACCACGCAAAATCGCACCCGTGAAAAAGCGTTTCTCGTGGCAAATGGTTTTGACTGCGTGCCGCACAGGGTGGTTGGCTCGGGATTAGAATTGCGGGCTGCTGTTGCCGCGCTGGGCCTGCCGTCCGTGCTGAAAACAGCAGCTTTTGGTTACGACGGCAAAGGGCAACAGTTTATTCAGCAGGGCGCCGACACCGGCACGATCGACGCTGCCTGGGAGACGCTGGGCCCGCAGGAATTACTGCTGGAGGCCTGGGTCGATTTTGAGGTTGAAATCTCAGTTGTGGCCGCTCGTGGGTGGAATGGCGAGACAGCTGTGTTTGAGCCATCGCGCAATGTGCACCGCCACCATATTCTCGATATGGCCTCGACGCCGGCAGAATTGCCTGCCGCCATACTGGCCACCGCCCGCACGACCACTGCAGCGATTCTGGAGGCCCTCGGCGTGGTGGGCGTGGCCTGCGTGGAGTTTTTTGTCACTCGCGATGGCCGGGTGCTGGTCAATGAAATTGCTCCTCGGCCACACAACTCTGGTCACCTTACAATAGACGCGTGCGAGACGTCGCAATTCGAACAGCAGGTGCGGGCAATCTGTGGACTGCCGCTGGGTTCTGTGCGGCAAATTTTGCCGGCTGCGATGGCCAACCTATTGGGCGACTGCTGGCACAACGGCACCCCCGACTGGCCGGCGGCCCTTGCCGTGCCTGGCGTAAGCCTGTTGCTATATGGCAAAAATGATCCTCGCGCCGGCCGCAAAATGGGCCACCTGACAGCCTGCGCGAAAACCGTCTCCGAGGCGATCGAAAATGCGAGTCGTGCTCGCAAGAACGCCTGCCGCTTCTGATCGTCCATCCCGATTGTGCAGGTTGAGCGCATCGTCACCGAACTGGAGCACCGAGCTGGTGCACCGAGCTGGAGCACCGAACGAGCGTTTGCCACGGACTCAATCCCGTCGCTTATCACTCTTTTTTACTTCGAAATGCTCAAAAAATAAGCCAAACGGGCGCACACTCTAGGCGCGGGATTTTGAGCAATGTAGAATCCCCCACGAGCGGATATGATTTTTGTGTGAGCGCATTTTTTTTGAGCTCGGTAAATTTCGTCTGGCGGATAAGCAATGCCCATTCAAGCAATGCCCATTCAAGCAATGCCCATTCAAGCAATGCCCATTC
>QWQH01000136.1 GCA_003670915.1 Planctomycetota bacterium
AGTGAGCGAACAACTCTGCGCATCGGACACGGGCCTCCGAGGGCGCGATGCCCGTGGGCTCGGTGTGATCGTGACCAAGTGTCTACAAAAGGATCGGTGCGATCGCTACGCCACAGCCAGTGAGTTGGAGGCGGAGTTGGGCCGGTGGTTGGCCGGGGAGCCAATCCTCGCACAGCCGCCGAGTTGGTTTGAGGCTGCTTGCCGCTGGGGGCAGAAATACCGAGCCGCGGCTGCGGCGGCTACTGGCATCGTGGCATCGCTTGTGCTTGCAGTTGTGGGAATTTGGTTTTTCTACGTACGATCGGAGGGGCAGCGTCTGGTTGCCGAGTCGCACCGACAGATCGCTGAAGTCAAACAGCTTGCAGCCAGCCACGAGGCAGCCAACGCCCGCAGGCAATTGTATTTTTCGAATCTGCATCTGGTGGCTGATGCGCGCGATCGCGGCAACATTGCCGAAGCAGCTCGCCTGCTGGCTGAGGCCCGTACGCTCGCTGGTTCATCTGGCCCCCATGAACCGATGGAACTGGACTGCCTCGCGGCCTCGCTGGACGATTCTATTGCCACGTTCGGAGGCCATGCGGACGTTCTTACAAGCGTTGCCGTTTCTGCAGATGGCCGAAGACTGGCTACCGGCTCAGCCGATGCCACGGTGCGGATGTATTCCCTCGAGAGCGCGCATGGAAAGAAAAGTGCGGCAGGAGGCACGACTGATCCCACGGGGGCAAGCGGCACTCTTGAGGAGCAGGGCAATGCGAGCAGCGAGAGGGTGCTCCGCGGACACGATGCGAAGGTCTGGGCGGTTGCGTTTTCGCCGGATGGCTTGCGGGTAGCCAGTGGGTCGACCGACAAGACGGTCCGTCTTTGGGATACGGCCACAGGCCAGACGGTGGCTGTTCTACGCGGGCATACTGGCACCGTGTATTCCGTTGCATTCACGCCAGATTCGCTTACGGTTGCGACGGCTTCGCGCGATGCGTCGGCGAGGCTTTGGGATGTGGTAACCGGCCGCGAGCGCATGGTGTTTGAGGGGCACGCAGGCACGGTCTACTGCGTGGCTATTTCCGGTGATGGCTTGCTCGCGGCCACCGCGTCGCTGGATGGAACTGTGCGTCTTTGGGAAGTGGCGACTGGGCGACAGACCGCGATTCTCGCGGCTCATACTGGCCGCGTCTTTAGCGTGTGCTTTGCGCCCGATGGGCAGAGATTGGCGACGGCCTCCGAAGATGGCACCGCGCGGGTGTGGCATGTGAAGAGCGGCGCGGAGGTTGCGTTGTTCAGGCATCCGATTCGCGTGAATGCCGTAGCTTTTTGCGGCGATGGAACGCTGGTGGCCACCGCCTCGGGGGATAGCGTGGTGCGCGTCTGGAACGTGGCCACAGGTCGGGAATCTGCGAGTCTCAAGGGCCACACCGCCGCGATCTGGTCGGTGGCAGGCTTTCCGTGGGGCACGCATTTTGCAACCGGTTCAGCTGACCGAACGGCCCGCGTATGGAATGCCGAAAACAACACGAGCCGAGTGTTTGTGTGCAGCGATCGTGTGTTGTCCGTTGCTTTTTCAGCAGATGGAGCCAGAGCAGTTTCTGGTTCGGCAGACTCAGAGGTGTGTCTCTGGGAAATGAGAACTGGTCGCGCCGCAGGCCACATCTCGCTTCACGCAGGGAGAGTCAACTCGGTCGCCTTTTTACCAGACGGCAGTGGATTCGCCGCAGCGTGCGACGATGGCACCGTGCGGATGCATGCGATGGCTCAGGGTGAACACACCGCCGTCGACAGTCGGCCACAGATCGCCCTGCTCAGATCCCATGACAAGCGAGTGTATTCCGTTTCTTTTTCACCCGACGGCGCGCTTTTAGCGACAGCCTCTGAGGATAAAACCGTGCGGGTCTGGAATCGAGCAAGCCTACGTCAGTTGCAGCGACTCGTTCATCCGAAGCGGGTGTTTTGCGCGTCGTTTTCGCCTGATGGCAGTTGCTTGGCAACGGCATCGGAGGACAGGCTTGTGCGGATGTGGGATGTGGCAAGTGGCCGGGAAGTACGCCAGTTCGTGGGACATGCTGGAGCAGTCAACTGGGTTACGTTTTCACATGCGGGCGACCGGATGGCGTCTGCGTCTTCCGATGCCACTGTTCGTCTCTGGGACTCAGCCAGCGGCCGCGAGTTGGCCGCGCTGACAGGGCCAGCGAGGCAGATATGGAAGGTGGCCTTCTCTCCCGACGGCACGCGCGTGGCTGGCGCTACGGCCGACGGCACGGTGTGTGTTTGGGATGCTGTGCACCTGTGGGATAAGGTAGGCGGACAGTGCGCAATGGTGTTGCGCGGTCATGAGGATCAGGTATGGGCCGTGGCATTTGCACCAGACGGCAGAAGCGTTCTGAGCGGCTCGTGGGACGCCACAGTGCGTCTCTGGTGAAAACAAGAAACAGTGGCAGCCACCAACCTTGGGCAGGTTGTGTAACCCACGGCCCTCAAGACTGCCTGTTTTAACCAAATTTGGTGGCTGCCACCGTTTCTTGGAGGACGGAGGCGCTGCGTTTCAGGGCTTGCAGTTCCTTTGGCCAAAGGTCGATTTCGATGATCTGCTCTGCACCCCTGCGGCCTACGACGGTGGGGACGGAGATCGCAACGTTTCGCAGGCCATACGCGCCAGTGAGTACAGTCGACACCGGCAGCACTCGCTTGCGGTCTAGGGCAATGGCATGAATCACTTCTGCAATCGACACACCAACGGCAAACCCTGCGCCCGTTTTCTTCTTGATCATCTCGGCACCAGATGTCTTGGCGCGTTGAAACACATCAGCCCCGAGTTGTGGTGAATACCCAGGATATTTTTCAAGCGGTAGTCCCGCGATACTTGCGCTGCTCCATACGGGCACCATGCTGTCGCCATGCTCGCCGATGATGATCGCCGACACTTGTGTGGATGCAGCCTTCAGATTCATGGCGAGCAGGCTGCGGAAGCGGAGCGTGTCGAGGAGTGTGCCTAGCCCGATCACGTGCCCCTTTGGTAGTCCAAGTTCTCTCTCCGCATAATGCGTGAGGATGTCGACTGGATTGCTGACGACGAGCACGATCGAGTCGGATCGCAGGCCCTTGCTCTTGATGCTTGCGAGAATCGAACCAAATAGCTCCACATTACGGTTGATCAGCGCCAAACGGCTCTCGTCGGGCTTACGTCGCAGTCCGGCTGTAATGCAGATCACATCGGCATCGACGATCGCTTCATAGCCGCCGGCGTGGATCACTTGGTCGGCAATCGCAGCCGTGCCGTGAAGCATGTCGAGTGCTTGCCCATCGGCCAGATCGGCGTTTGCATCCACGATCACGATCTCGTGAACAATTCCACCCAACTGGAGTGCAAAGCCCGCCGACGACCCCACGATTCCACCACCACCAATAATGCCAACCTTCATGCGTTTCCCTTTAGAAAAAAGTCCGGGTCGCTCCACCTCCAGGATGCCAAGCCACGTGGAGGTCACAGCACTGAACACAGCACAGAAAACAATTTTGTTAGGCTGCCGAGATTCCCAACTCCTTGCAGACCTGCTCGGTGACAGCTTTGACAATCGTGTCGTAGTCGGGTGAAGCAGCAGTGGGCAATGACGCCACACCCATTGCCGGCGGCGCGTCAAATGCCTTGCGGGTCACTCCAGTCTGCCCCCAGCTCGAGCGGAAAACATCGTTGGCACAGATGTCGCAATTCTCCATCGACTTGTCCAGCCGAGGGTCGCTGTAGCCCCACTTCTGCTTAAGATCCAGCAATTCTCGCTCCTCCTGGGCAGTGAAATAGGTGACGCGGCCCAGGTCCTTTGCCAGCATCAGGATTCGGCAGTATGCATCCAAGATCTCGGTCCACCAGTAGGCTTTTTCGATCGTTTCGCCGCAACTCACCGTACCGTGGTTGGCAAGAATCAAAACGTTTGAGTTCTTGACGAACGGCTTGACGGTATCGGCAAACTTCTGGCTGCCAGGCGTCTCGTACCGGGTGATCGGCACATCGCCCAGAAACACTTCCACCTCTGGCAGCACGCATTGCGGAATCGGCTCGCGGGCCACTGCAAACGCCGTCGCATGCGGTGGGTGGCAATGCACAACGGAGTTCACGTCCGAACGCTCCTTCATGATTGTGAGGTGCAAGAGAATCTCGCTGGATCGCTTGCGACTCCCGGAGATCTGGTTGCCTTCCATGTCCACGATGCACAGGTCAGAAGGTTTCATAAAACCTTTGGATACCATCGTGGGCGTGCAGAGCACCTCGTTGGGGCCCAGTCGCATCGAAATGTTGCCGTCGTTACCAGCGGCGAAGCCCTTGTTATAAATCCGGCGGCCGATGTCGCAGATTTCATCTTTGAGCTTGGAAAGTGATTTGGGGGCTATTTTGGCAACGGGCTTGGTGAAAGCCGGTTTATTGGTCGCGGGCCTGCTGTTCATTGGTTTACTACTCATGGTTTTACTACTGGAGGGTTTGAGAGTCATGGTGTGGGTGCCTCTGAGAATGCGTGGGGCTTCGTAACGATTATGAATTACTTTTTCGGTTTCGGTCGGATTGCACGAGATGACGGTTATGCCTGTCGCGCGGGTTGTAAGACCGCCACATCCAGCCTGTCGATGATTGCCGCTACGTAGGCATCTATCGGTTTTTCTTGTGGGCGAAACGGCTGCGCCGCCTCTCCCCCTTCAGAGAAGGCCACGATCTGGCCGTCGCCAGCCCCTAGGTCATCCCATGCCACAAGTGGCTCTGCCTTCCCGTCGCCGTGCGCTAAATCGCCAGCCGATAAGGGCACAACGACTCGCAGCACGCCACCTTGTAGCGTGGGGTGGGCTTGGACGAGTGTGACGGTGCCAATAGTGAGTCCGAGTCTCATCGTGTTGGGTCTCAGGTAGAGTGAGGGGAATTGGCGTTGCAGTTGCACGGTTGGTGCGACTCTGTCGAGCCGCTGGCAGGCGTACAACTGCTAGATAAGCCGCTGAGTTCGTTTGGAATGACTCCCGTGTCGCGCGATGCGAATTCAACGCAGGCCCTTTCAAGAGCGCCGGATGCGAACTCCTGTGGATGGATGATGAGCACATTGGCTGCGCACTGTGCCGCTGCGGCTAGCAGCGTGGCCGCGTCTCTGGCCGTCACGGCCCGCAGACTGCTGAAACGATTGGCGAGCACCACTGCCGCCGCCGGCCGGCCGGTCAGGAGGACGCCCTTGGCACCGTCGCGACCGACGTGCAACGCAATCGCGGCGACCACATCAGCGAGCCCGGACGCCGGCAACTGCTGGGTTCCAGCAACGGCTCGAGCGATTCCCGCCGCCCGACTGGAGGCGTTGGCGAGGCAGTCGGCTTGGCCGATGACGATCGTGGAGTGCACGGGTGGCTGTATGACGCTGCCACGCACCAATTCAATCCCTGCTTCTCGTGCATGATCCCGGGCCGAAGGGGTGATGACGGCAT
>QWQH01000004.1 GCA_003670915.1 Planctomycetota bacterium
CGATTCATCGTCGAAAAACTGAAGGATCAGGGCCTCGAGCTTTCACCAGAAGCCGACGCTCGCACGCTGTTGCGTCGGGCCAGTTACGATCTCATAGGGATGCCTCCGACTGCTGAGGAGGTCGCTGCGGTGGCTCAAGATGCCAGAGGCTATGAGCGTGCGATCGATCGGCTCTTGGAGTCGCCACACTATGGCGAACAGTGGGGCCGCCATTGGCTGGACGTGGCCCGCTACTCCGATACCAAGGGATATGTTTATGCCAGAGAGGAGCGATTCTTCGTCCACGCCGCAGCCTATCGCGACTGGGTGATCAGAGCCTTCAACGACGACATGCCCTACGATCGTTTCGTGCTTTTGCAGATAGCGGCCGATCAGGTAGCCCCCGGGGATCCTGCCGCATTGGCTGCCACTGGCTTCCTCACGCTCGGCCGTCGTTTTTTAGGAGTTGCCGCAGATATTATCGACGACCGAATCGATGTGGTGGGTCGCGGTCTGCTGGGACTGACAGTGAGCTGTGCCCGCTGCCACGATCACAAATACGACCCGATTCCGACGGCCGATTACTATTCCCTCTACGGTGTCTTTCAAAACTGCCGGGAGCGGCAACTCGCGATCCCGAGGCCGCCGGATGCGGCTCCACCAACGCCTGAATTTGAGGCCGGTCTGGCTGAGCGACAAAAAAAGGCAGATGCGCTGACTGCCGCTTCCCGCGCCGAGGCTGCCTCGCGGATCCGCGAGCGACTCGGCGAGTATCTCTTGGCCCAGCGGCATTTGGATGACCACCCCGTGGTCAACACGCAGATCACCACGAAGGATGACCTCCTTTCGGGGATCGTGCGTTCCTTCGAATCCTTTCTGGCCCGTGCAAAACGCAACTGCGATCCGGTCTTTGCGCCGTGGATTGCCTTGGCTGCGTTGGAGGATCAGGAATTTGCTGAGGCAGCAGTTCACCTCTGCCGAGAGTGGCAGCAGCCTGGCACACACGTGAATGGAAGGGTTGCCCGCGCATTCGCGGTACCACCCACTTCTCCGAAAGACGCAGCTGATCGCTATGCGGCGTTGGTGCGAGAGATCGATGCCGAGTGGATCGCAGCGTGCAACGAGGCGAAGCTCGGGGGCCGGCCGGAGCCGACGTCGCTCCAAGATTCGGATTCCGAAGCGTTTCGCCAGGCGATCTATGGGTCGGATTCGCCGTGCGTGATTCCAGACGAGCCCATCGTCAATACCGAACCTTACTGGGATTCAGCCACGGTCGTATCCCTCTGGAATCATCAGGCGGAGGTGGATCGCTGGCTCCTCAAACACCCCGAATGCGCCACGATGGCGATGCCCCTTTTTGACTGTAACCATCTCGAAGAACAAGCCATTTTTCGCCGGGGCAACTCGGCCATGAAAGGAGATATCGTTCCCCGACAATTCCTCGGAGTGGTCTCGGGATCCAGCCGGCAGCCGTTTACCAAGGGCAGCGGACGGCTGGAGATGGCCCAGGCGATCGTGGATCCCACCAATCCGCTCACCGTGCGGGTGTGGGTCAATCGCGTGTGGATGCACCACTTCGGCCAGGGACTCGTGACCAGCCCGAGCGATTTTGGTGTTCGGTCGTCGCCGCCGAGCCACCCCGAATTGCTCGACTGGCTGGCGCAGGAGTTTGTGGCCCATGGCTGGAGCACGAAGTGGCTGCACCGTACGATTATGCTTTCGGCGACGTACCGGCAGTCGTGTGCTGGGCCAAACAACGAGGCCGTTCGGCAATTGGCAATCAGCCGCGACCCCGAGAATCGCCTCTTGTGGCGGATGAATGTCCGCAGGCTGTCGATGGAAGCAATGCGAGACACTATGATCGCCGTTGCCGGCGAGTTGGATGCCACTCAGAGGGGCCCAGTGGATCCTTTCAAGTCGGGGGCAGACGGCTTTCGTCGTTCCGTCTATATGTTGATCGATCGCCAGTTTCTGCCAACGGCCTTCAACGTCTTCGACTTTGCCAATCCCGATCTCCACACGCCGCAGCGGTCGGAAACAACAGTGCCGCAGCAGGCTCTGTTTGCGATGAACAGCCCATTTGTGGCCGAACGGGCGCGGTCGATCGCAAAACAAACAGCAGGAGAGGTCTCGCCGGAACGCCGCATTCGACTGCTGTTCCAACGAGTGCTGCAACGCCAGCCAACCGCCGATGACATGCGCACCGGCTTGGCGTTTGTCACAGCGGCGGCCGAATCGCACTCCCCGTTGTCGGGTGCCGTTTTGGAAGCGTCACAGGCCGCGGACGCCAGCGGGCTCACGCCCTGGGAACAGTTTGCGCAGGTGCTGCTGATGTCGAACGAATTTATGTTTATGGATTGACGCTCATGGCCCCATCTCCTCACGAAAACATTCGCTTGCCCCGCCGCGAACTCCTGTCGCGCGCCGGTATCGGCCTCGGCATGCTGGGGCTCTCTGGGCTCTTGTCAGACGAGGGGTTGCTGCATGCGGCGGCAACCGACTCCGAGCAGCCACTGCGGCCCAAGCGGCCGCATTTTCCTCCGCGGGCTACACGCGTGGTGCATTTCTTTCTCAACGGTGGGCCATCCCACATCGATACGTTTGACCCAAAGCCACTGCTCCAGCGGTACGCAGGCCAGCCGTTGCCCCAGAGCTTTGTGACCGAGAGAAAAACAGGCGGTGCGATGCCGTCGCCATTCTCATTTAAGCGTTACGGCGAGAGCGGGCTGGAGGTTAGCGAATTATTTTCGCGCACGGCTCAGCATGCCGACGACATTGCCGTCATCCGATCGATGGTGGCCCAAGTGCCAAACCACGAGCCCTCGCTCATGCTGATGAATTGCGGTGACTCCGTGCAGTCGCGGCCAAGCTTCGGCTCGTGGTTGATGTATGGGCTGGGAACGGTGAACCAAAATCTGCCGGGATTTGTGGCGATGTGTCCAGGGGGATATCCCGTGAAGGGGTCGGCGAATTGGCAATCGGGATTTCTGTCAGGAACCTACCAGGGCACATCCATCGACCCGAAGCTCGGCGATATCCAGAAGCTCATCGAGAATATTCGTAGCCCGCATGCGTCGATTGCAGTGCAGCAGCAGCAGCTGGATCTGCTGCGATCGCTCAACGATGCTCATGGGCGGGATCGAGACGACGACAGATTGGAAGCACGCATCCAGTCATTTGAGTTGGCGTTTCGCATGCAGAGCGAGGCGGCCGAGGCCTTTGATATCTCGCGGGAGCCAAAGCACGTGCGGGAGATGTACGGCGAGGGCGTTCACGGTCGGCAAACGTTGATGGCCCGCCGCTTGCTGGAGCGTGGGGTGCGCTATGTGCAATTGTGGCATGGTGAGGGACAGCCGTGGGACCAGCATCGCGATATCGAAAAAGATATCCGCAAGACATCGGCCGAGATCGACCAGCCGATCGCCGCATTGTTGACAGATCTCAAACAGCTCGGGATGCTCGAAGATACGCTCGTGCTGTGGGGTGGTGAGTTTGGCCGGACGCCCGTTTCGGAAGGCGGCTCAGGCCGCGACCACAACCATTACGGCTTCACCGTTTGGATGGCAGGCGGAGGCGTTCGTGGCGGCACGGTGCACGGGGCCACCGATGATTTCGGCTTCAAGGCTGTAGAGAACCCGACGAGTGTCCATGACCTCCACGCCACGATGCTCCACCTCATGGGCTTTGACCACGAGAAGCTGACCTACCGTTACGCCGGCCGCGATTTCCGGCTCACCGACGTGCATGGCCAGGTGGTGCGGGATATTCTGGCATGAGCTTCTCAGGAGCCGCTTTGCGCGATTGGCTTACTGGCATCGATCACGAGCCAGCAGATCGCGGCCACCGCATAGACTGCGGCATAGCTCAGAAAGTTGTGGTTGTATCCTTCGAGTACCGCTGCTGTCCGGACGGCTTCCGGCAGCGTGGCCGCCGACGTCTGAAGCTGCCAGGCGGCATGATCCACTGCCCGCTCGAGGAGCGTGCCCGTTAGCCAGCCGGCCACCGCGGCACCACCTGTGCCGACGGTATTCATCCAGGCTGCGGTCACTCCAGCATGCCTTTGGCCGATATCCTGACAGGTGGCCCAGGCTGAAGCGAGCGTGCAATCGTTGCACAACGCAGCCAAGGAAATGGCCAGCACAAACTGATGTTCGTTGGAGGCCAGCGGAGCCGCCAGCCAGCAGACAGCGCAGAGCCCCAGCCCGGTGCATCCAACCCATCGCCGCACCAAGCGCCTGTTGCCCGTGCGACGGATCAGCGCATCGACGCCATAGCCACCGACCAAACATCCAATGGCACCGAGCCACAAGGGCGCTCCTTTGTAGATCGCCCCCAAGAGGCTTGAGTTTGAGAGGTGATAGCGATCATGGAGGTAGCTCGGCAGATAGGTGACGTTGAAGTACCAGCCGTAGGCCATGCAAAAGTACATGCCACACAAGAGCCAGAGGTTGCCACTTGAAAGAAACGCCATCCACGGGACATCGGCATGCGAGGACTCGTCAGCATCTTTTTTATGCCGCTGGATCCTCTCGCATTCGGCGGCATTCACCCGAGGATGTTCTGTGGGCCGATTATAAAATAGCGCCGCGAATGCCACGCACCATACGATGCCGAGCAGACCAAAAAAAACGAATGCCAACCGCCAGTTCATGAGCGGTGGCGTCCAGGCTGTGCCAACAGTCAGTAGCATCCAGAAGAGTGGAGTCAGTCCACCCATGAGGCGGCCCGACATCCAGACCCATCCCTGCGCGGTCGATTGCTCATCGGCAGGAAACCAATTGTGGAGCGCGCGGGTGATGGTGGGATAGGCTCCCGCCTCGCCCGCCCCAAAGAGAAATCGCACGACAATGAGTGTGCCAAGTCCGCCGAGGGTCATCGCTCCAAATCGGACGCCCACGAGCCCTGTGATCGCGGTGCAGATGCTCCACCAGCCAACAATGCGAATCAGCGTGCTGCGAGGCCCCAAAGCGTCTCCCAGCCAGCCAGTTGGGATTTCGCACACAGAATAGGCGATGGCAAAAGCAGTGAATGCCCATTTCAAGTCGGCGACACCGGAGAGCGAAAGCTCGGAGGCAAGTTGTGGGGCTGCTGCCCCGAAGCAGACGCGATCGATGTAGGTGATCATCGACAGCGTGCAGGCAAACGCCAGCACCTCATACCGTACTCGCGTTTCGGGGAAAGCGTTGCGCGGCGCCTCTCCTTCTGGATTGCGTTGGGAAGCGATGGAGTCGGTGACGGTCACAAGCGGCCTCGTTCAAAAACCTTCGCAAGGCACTATTGCATTTCCCGGCCCACCACCGCGACGTGTTGGCCCCGAGGGACTGTGGCCGTCCATGCGTGCACCAAGACAACCCCATCGATTGCCGCAATCGCCCCCCAAGGCTCGGCGTCAATGTGGTCGAAATCATGCAAAAGTCCGATGGTCTGGCCGC
>QWQH01000141.1 GCA_003670915.1 Planctomycetota bacterium
ATAGTGCTTGCCCAATTGATCGCCAGGCGAATCGTGAGTCAGCGGCGTGATCTGCCCAACAGTGAGACCGAATAACAAATGGCAAAAGCTTTGTCAGCACTCCGATTGATTCAGAGAACGTCACGAGCTTTAGAAATGTCTATTCGACATCAGCATTTTTCACCACACAGGAACAATCATGAAATCGAAACGAGAGCAAGCGCAGCCCACGCCCGCAGGCAGTACAATAGAGGCTCAGGGTGGAGGCCGAGAGATGGTCGCCGTCTCCCGGGCGCAGAGAGAACTGATCGATTCGCTGGCACAGCTTGTGCTGGCGGCTGTGGAGCAGCGGCCCGAAGTTCAGGACATGGCCACCCTCCGCGAGGCGACGAAGGACCAATCCGATGAGCGAAGGAAGCGGCGACGCTGAGACGGGACTGCCTGACTGGGCGACTGAGAAACTCGCGGAGGCATACCACCGCATCCAGAACCAGCTTGGCGGTCAGAAGCTCTGGTACGAGCGCTTCACCGACGCTGATCGCAGTAAGTTCACCGACCCGTGGCCGAAGGTCTGGGCCAACAATCAGGGCACCATCGGAATGTGGTGCAAGGCGCGAGGCGCATCCTGGAACCGTGCGATTGTCGAGGCCGCGCATGCCCTTGGCTTTCTAGACGGCCCGACACGCGATGCAGTGATAGCTGTTTTGTCGGCGGAGGATGACAACGCCACTAAGGCACATCCAATACCGAATGACACACGAGTTCTGCCCGTCTGGAAGAAAGCTAATGGCGAACTGTGGTACCGCAGCGAGTTGATTCGCAGAGTGAAGCCGGCGGCCGCGAATCTTCGTCTAATCCTCAACCACTTTCAGGATATCGGCTGGCCCAAATCGATCTACGATCCCTTTCCTCCGGATGTCAAATTTCCAAATCGACGCCGCCGCGCGGTCGCCACGCTGAATCAGGGGCTCATGGGCATCTGTTTCTCGTGCAAAGGAAATGGCACCTCGATCAGTTGGGCATTGGACGACGGCCAGACCTCTGACGGAGGGACTGCGCCGGCATAGTTGCCGGTGCAGCCAGTGTCTTTCCGATTGCAATCGTGCTTGTTGTAACTATCTAGCCGTCCTGCGTGGGCGCAAACATGGGCGCCTACACGGGCGCAAAACGCCATCTTTTCATTGCATCGGCGGGCCTTACCGCAGAAGATAAATCCGTGCAGCGATGACGTTCGCAACGGATGCGAATGCGTCGTGCTCAGTGGGCAACCGGCCCGCGAGGTGCGGAATGGATTCCAGCAGTTTCTATCGTGACGATGGCCCGCGCCCGCTTGGTGAGCGATTGGCTGTGCGGCGTGCCGAAGCGGCAAAACTGCTCGGCATAAGCATTCCGACGCTCGACAGGCGTGTGAAAGACGGAAAGATCCCGGCCTTAAAGCTGCGCGGCGCGGTCATGTTCTATGTCGATGCGCTCCGGGACGTGCTACGCAGCCGTGACACGCGCGGGCAGGCCGGCTGAACGCGGCGATGAGCCCAGATGAATTGTGTTCGTTGATAGTGTGTTTTTTTAGGTTCACCCCAGGAGGCCATCATCATGGCATCAATTAGTACGGAAGTAGGGAAACGCGGCACCAGATGGCGGGTGTTGCTTGTGGTCAAGGAAGGTGGGATTCAAAGGCGGCACACCATACGGCTCGGGAAGATCAATAAGCGGATCGCAGAGACCGCCAAGCGAATGATTGAGTCTCTCGAAGCTGCCAAGGCAACCGGACACTCGCTCGACAGCGAGACCGCCGCCTGGGTGGCGGCGATCAGCGACGACATCCACGGCAAGCTCGAGCGGGCGAGACTGGTGCCACCGCGAAAGAAGCCGGTGGCCGACGTGACGCTCGGGCAGCATCTGGAAGTGGTGTTCGCGGCGATCGGGCCACAGAAAAAGAACACCGTATCCGGCTACAGGCGGGCGAGGCGGCTCCTCGAGGAGTTTTTCGGCAGGGATCGGCTGTTGAATTCGGTCACCCCGGGCGATGCCGACGACTACAAGGCCTGGTTGCTACGGAAGTTTGCCGCCGCCACCGCATCGGTCGACCTGCGGCGGGCGAAACAGTTTTTCAAACTAGGTGTCCGGCGGCGCCATATCACCGAGAACCCGTTTGCCGACGTGAAGTGTGGCTCCCAGGTCAATGAGAGCCGCCGGGAGTTCGTTTCGCAGGAGAGGATTGAGCGGGTGATCGCGGCCTGCCCCAGCCATAGCTGGAAGCTGGCCTTCGCCCTGCCAAGGTATCTCGGGATCCGGATGCCCAGCGAGACGGAGGACTTGAAGTGGACCGACGTCGACTGGGTGAAAAACGTCATCACGATCCGTGAGAAAAAGGTCGAGCACCACCCGGGCCGTGGCATCCGTATCGTGCCGATCTTCCCGGAGCTTCGGCCGCACCTGGAACTGGCATACCGGGAGCGGCCCGCGGATGCCGTGTATGTCCTGCCGCAGGCCCGCGATGGTGCCAACCTGCGAACGCAGGCGCAGCGGATTATCGCGGCCGCCGGCGTCACCCCCTGGAAGAAGCTCTTCACCAACCTCCGCGTGAGCCGGCTAAATGAACTGGTGCGGGACCGGCGGTTCGCCAGCCACGTGGTCGACGCCTGGGTGGGCAATTCGGAGAAGGTCCGCCGCGAGCACTATCTGCTGGTGACCGACGCCGACTATCAGGCGGCGGTCTCAGGGGCGGGAGAAATTCCGGCACAGATTCCGGCACACTCACCGCTGATCATGAGTCATCAGGAGTCATCAAAGCCCACTGTCGCCCGCGAAAAAGCACTAGACGTCCCAGAAAACGCTGCAGATCAATACCCCCGGCAAGGATCGAACTTGCGACCTCGGCTTTAGGAAAGCCGCGCTCTATCCAACTGAGCTACGGGGGCCCGTGTGTGTCTCATCAAACAGGTTTAGAGTATTTCGCTTTAATAATGATCATACGGTCGGGGAGTCACGACAACAAGGATTGAACCACACCACCGGCCCACGCTCGCGGACGCTGCTGGCATCGTAGTTATTTGAAGTGGTTGTTTGAACGCGCGACGATCAGTGCGTCGGCTACACAGTTGCCCTTCCATACACTGCGACTAGAACACATCGATATTGCACGCGGGTACTGCCGCGTAGCGAGACGGCTTCCGCCGATTACCAGCTTGCTTCCGCGGTATTCTTCGACCAACTCCCTCCCGCCGAGTGCGATACAGAAGGCGCTCTGGCAATTGGCCCAGAGGGCGATCGCATAGACCTCCAAGGATCTGGGCCCGTGAACGAGCCGCTTGGCAACTGAATAACCCATGGGCCAAGGCCCCGCGACATCCTCGCAAATGATTCTTCCATCTGGCGTTGCTGAACTGCTTGCTGCCGTTTCAGACGGCGGCGCTCGGCCTCTGCCGTGGCCGTCGCATACGCCTCCCGTACGAGTCTGGTTGCCTCCGCAGAGCTTTTGATTGAATCTTCATATCGCTGACGCACCAGCAATGCTTTTGCCTCTTCAAGACCGACGGTTGCGCCTCGCACATCCGCAGACACCCCCTCGGCATACCACGCGGTCGCACGTCGCAGAATGCCGTCGGCCTCTTCGATCTCCTCGAAGGCCTGCCGAGCCAGGCGGTCGTCATCGGTGGCGAGTTCCTCAGCTCTCGCGGCGGCTGTGTCGGCGGCCTCGAGTACCCGCGAGGCCTGAAGAAGATCCGGCCTCTGCACTCCCGCGCCTTGCTTGGCCAATTCCGCGAGCCGCCCCGCCTCGCGGCAATGCTCGTTGGCCCGCACGCGGTCGGTGCGTTGACGCTCCAGCCGTGCCTCCAGAGATTGAACACGAGCAGCCACCGTCTGGCATCGGTTCGGCAGCGATGCACGCAGCCCATCCAGCTCCGATTGCCGCTCCATGATGGCCGCTTGGCAGCCATCCACCCAGTCTTCCTGCCGCAATGCTTCCTCCAGAAGCGCAAACGCTCGAAAGAAGTGCTGCCTCGACGGATCTGCAGCGGCCCGCACCTCGGCAACCATCGACTGCGCACGAGCTAACCCCGCATCGGCCTTCGCGCCATTATCAGCCACATCCGACCAGGCGGTCTGTGCATCCGATTGCGCCATCTGCTGGAGCGCACGCAACGCCTGACCTCCACGGGTAGCAAGCGCCTCGAGCCTTGCCACGCAGCCTGGAAGCAGCTCCTCAACCTTTGTTTTTGCGACCACAATACTCTCAAGCATCGCCAATGCCTCGGCGATATTTCGCTCCGCATGCTCGATATGCCCAATGGCTCCAGTTCTTTCGCCGGCATCCAGCAACTGCGTCGCAAGAGTCAGGTGCTCTCGTACAGAAACGATCCTGGCCAATGGATCGGCGCCTGGTTCGGCCAAAAGCCAGCCCTCGGCCCTCTTTGCGTCTCTCTTTTTTTCGACATCATCTGCTGCGTTGCTTGCCTTGTGCCGCCGGTCGTCAGCCGCTTCAAACGCATCGATTTCCACAAGCGTTGTCGCTGCGGATGCTTGAGCCTCTTCGAGCCGGCCTCTGGCTTTCACCGGATCGGATTCCAGATCGTGACGGGCCACCGCAAGGCTGCGTGTGACTGCGGCAAGACTCCCCTGAAACGACGCCCCAGACCGGCCCCGCTGAGCCAGTTGGGCAAGTTGTGCGTTTGCTTTGGTAAGAGTGGCATCTAATTCATCGGCTAAATGCCTAGCCGTTTCGTGTGAGTTTTCAAGCACGTCCAGAGGGCCGCGGCACTCGCCGGCCACATCCGAAAGAGGTGGCCGAGCCTCTGCCGAGTCGAGGAGTTGAATCGCATCGTCGGCGGAGGCCGTTCCGAGAAACCATTCGCTCTGGATGCGGCTCTGGGCTTTTTCCCAAACGTCCATCAGGCCCAGCCACCGTTCGCGGTAGCGAACAATGGCGGTTTGAACGTTGTCGAATACTGCTCGCGTTTGTCCCTGCATGGGCGTCTGAAAATCCGGGTCGGCATGCGGCAGCATGCGATGCCGCTCCTGCTGGCTATCGAGTAAATCGCTGAGCGCCACTACCTCGCTCTTTAAGGCAGCCAACTTGGAAGCCGCTAGGTGCATCTGCCGATCGTGCCGCGAACGCTTGAGAAAAAACGCCACCAAACCGCCAAGGATGCCCGTAGCAGCCAGCCCGATCGGCAGCGTGCGAGTGCGAAACACTCTGGCCGCCTGAGTTTGTGCCAGTTTCCGGTCCAGTTTATTTTTTACCCACGCTTCTGTCGCACTCACTAAGTCGGCGAGTCCTTCGTCGTATTGCTCATCTTTCGCTCGCGGCACAAACACTTTTCGAATGAGTTCCTGCTCGATGGTTTCAGGATTGAGCCCACTGGACACCTCCAAGCTCCACGGTGC
>QWQH01000012.1 GCA_003670915.1 Planctomycetota bacterium
CCCAGCAGGACGAGCAGTTGGCCACGTTGGTCGAATCATTGTCTGAACAGTCCAGCGATCGAGCGCAGTCCGAACTCGATGCGGCGGCTTTGGCCCATCCAGAACTCGCCGGCCAGTTGCGAGAAATCTTTGCCACGATGCTCATGACCGATGCGGTGGCACATGAGTCAACGGTTGTGTGGCTGGGGGCTTGTCAGCCTGATGGTGATTCTGCTGGTGGAGTGGACGATCTCAGCCCCACGTTCAATCAGACCATCCTGGGGCTCGATCAAACAGAGGGCGGGAGGTCTGGGTTTGTGCCTGGAGTCACGCCACTGCCATTCACCCTTGGCGATTATGAACTCCTCGAGGAGATCGGACGCGGCGGCATGGGGGTGGTGTACCGCGCGATGCAGACGAGTCTTGGACGTACGGTGGCTCTCAAGATGATTCTGCGACGGGATCTGGCCAGCGGTGCGGATCTGGCCAGATTTCGCAGCGAGGCCGAGGCCATGGCGCAGTTGGACCATTGGGGGATCGTGTCGGTGTTTGAAGTGGGTGCGTGCCAAGGACATCCCTTTTACAGCATGCAGTTCGTAGAGGGTACAACCCTCGCACGGCGCATCTCCCATGGCCCCATGCCACCTCGCGAGGCTGCAACGCTGCTGGCCAGAGTGGCCACAGCGGTGGAGGCAGCCCACCTCGCCGGCGTGCTCCATCGGGATCTCAAACCCTCGAATATTTTGATCGACTCCGAGGGATGGCCGCACGTCTCTGACTTCGGCCTTGCCAAGCGAATGGTGGGCGATGGATCGGTCACGCACACAGGGTCCATTCTCGGCACCCCCTGCTACATGTCGCCCGAGCAGTCCTCTGGAAGTCGTGGAATTGTTGGCCCGATGAGCGATGTGTGGAGCCTCGGCGCGATTCTGTATCAGATGCTGACTGGCCGCCCGCCGTTTCAATTTTCCAATCCGATGGACACGCTGCTGGCAGTGCTGGAAGCCGATCCACTGCCACCGAGGCTCATCGATGCCGGCGTGGACAGAGATTTGGAGATGATCGCGCTCAAGTCGCTTCAAAAGCCGCAGGAGCTTCGGTATGCCTCGGCGGGCGCCTTGGCTGCAGACCTGCAAGCCTTTCTGGTGGGCGAGACGATCGCCGCTCGCCGCGGCGGCATGGCCGACGTTGTCGCCAGACTGTTTCGTGAAACGCATCACGCCGTTGTGCTGGAAAATTGGGGCCTTCTCTGGATGTGGCATGCGGTCGTGTTGTTTGGAATTTGCCTGACCACCGACGTGCTGGCTTGGCAGGGCGTGACGACTCGCTGGCCGTATCTTGTGCTCTGGACTGGGGGGTTGGCATTGTGGGCGCCAATTTTTTGGGCGTTGCGGCATCTGACGGGCCCAGTCACGGCCGTCGAGCGACAAGTCGCGCACATCTGGGGCGGAAGCGTAATCGCCAGCATCATGCTCTTTTGGGTGGAGGGCTTGCTCGACCTGAAAGTGCTCACGCTGTCGCCTGTGCTGGCGCTCGTGGCGGGGTATGCCTTTTTTGCCAAAGCGGGGATTCTTTCGGGCACATTTTATATTCAAGCCGGCGTCCTTTTTGCGACGGCGATTGTGATGTGCCTTACCCAAAATCATTCTGGGACCGAGATTTCGCACGTGATCTTTGGCGTTGTGAGCGGCCTGTGCTTCTTCGTGCCGGGGCTCAAGTATTTCCGGCAGCGCCGCAAAATAGCCTTATGAATCGAGCAACCCGCGGAGCCGCCGCATGGCCCGCAGGTAACGCATCCCGGCTGCGGGCTTGGAGAGGCCAAGCGCAACGGCTGTATCGGCTGTGGAGAGGTGTTCGAAATGACGCAGGAGCACAATCTGCCGATCGTCGCCGTCGAGCCGTTCGATGGCCGTTGCAAAACGTCGTTCTAATTCGTGCCACGTGGCCGCTGCGGCCGGCGTGAGTTCCGCATCCACGATCTGTGCCATCATGTCGGCCTGCGAGGGGTTGGAACCGTCGGCGACGGAGATCGACACTTCGCGGTCGACGCTGCGGGTAGAAGCCACGCGGTGCCGCCGATGGGCGTCGATCAAACGATCCTTTGCCATGTGCCGGAGCCACAGTTGAAATGGCATCGTTGGGTTGGCCAGATAGGCGGCCAGCCTTCGGTTGGCTTCCACCAAGACATCCTGCACGATATCGCTGGCGTCCACGCGTTGCTGCACGCCGCGGTCCATCCGTTGTGCGATCATCCGCTTGATGGCGTCGCGGTGTCGAGCCAGCAGGCCATTGATGGCAGCGCCATCGCCCTGCCGAACGCGATCCAGCAACACCATCGTGGGCTGCTCTTCGGCCGGAAAATCTTCCGATGGTATGCCGGCTGGGCCGGTTGTACTGGTCATGAAAATCGTGAGGCTTTTACACGGTACGGCCGTGAGATGTTGGTTGTTGCACCTAATCAAGGCAGTCGCAGCGAACTCCATCTTACCAATGTGTCGTCCACACTGCGAAAAACAGTTTGAAAGATCGCCAAAACACGATTCGTTGCCAGAAATTAAAATTCTGCGTTTCCAGCGATGCGATTTTTTTGACCAGCCCCCTTTTGTGATCCATAATCGCGGGCGGTCAACGGAGAGACCGCTGCCTGCCGCTTTAGGATGCGGCCACCCGCGAACGGATTGCCTACGTGAACGTCGTTTTCAGCCCAACGAAGTTTGCTTGCCGCCCCCTTTTGGGATGGGCGTTGCTGGCAGTTTGTTCTCCGGCCGTGCTGCTGTTTGCAGTCGGCTTGCAGGCGGCAGAAACCGGCGATAGCCAGACCAGCCAGCCCAGTCAGACATGGTTGCCCATTCCGCCCGATCCGGTCTCCATCGGCGCGTCGGCTATCCAGCCAATGTCGGTTGCACCAACGGCTCTGCCGGAGGTTGCTACCGTGCAGTCGCCAAACGATCTGGTGGCCAGGGCTCACGTGCTCAAGCAGGAGCATCGCTGGGCCGATGTGGTGAGCATTTGCGAGACGGCAGCTCGCAAAGGCACGCTGGATAAAGATCTTGCGGAGTGTTACGACCTTGCAAAGATCCACTGCGACATCGCTCGACGCTACTCTGAAAACGCATTTCGCGCCCAACTGGCCAAGCTGACTGAATCCGATGCCCGTCGCGTCTATGCCGAGGTGCTCGCTCGCATCGGTTCTCACCACGTTGAATCGCCCAATTTCGCAAGGCTCGTATCGCGAGGCATTCGGGCGATGGATGTTGCTGTCGACGACACGGCATTTGTCTCGCTCTATGCCGGGCAGGCCACGCTGGAACGCCGCACGCTCTACCGCCAACAGATCTCGCAACTCATTGCCGGACGCGCTGTCAGTTCGCAGAACGATGCCGAAACGCTCGCTGCGTGGGTCGCCCGCATTGCCCACACTTCGCTCGGTGTTCCTCCGGCTGTCTCGCTCATGGAGATGACGGCCGCTGCGATGGGTGGGCTCGACGAGTACTCAGCATTTTTGACCAACGGCCAACTCGACGATCTGTACGCGCAGATTGAAGGCAACTTTGTGGGCCTTGGCTTCGAACTCAAGAGCGCGAGCGATGGCCTGCTTGTGGTGCACGTGATTCCCGGCAGCCCCGCCCAGCGGGCTGGCATTCGGGCCAACGATCACTTGGTGGGCGTTGGCGGTCGGTCGATCGGCGGCCTGAATGTGGATGAGGCAGCCCAACTGCTCCAGGGCCCCGAAGGCTCTCTTGTGACGCTCGCAATTCTGCGGGCGCCGTCGCCGGCTCGGGCCGTGACCGTGCGGCGCGAGCATGTGGAAGTGCCGAGCATTGAGAATGTGCACATTTTGGATCAGGCAGCCGGCGTGGCTGTTCTGAAGATCACGTCGTTTCAGAAAACAACCGCCGCCGACCTAGAGTCGGCGCTGCGGCGTCTGGATGCCTCGGGCATGCGTTCGCTGGTGATCGACCTCCGTGGAAATCCAGGTGGGCTGCTCTCGTCGGCTGTGGATGTGGCCGACCTTTTCCTGGAGCGGGGTCTGGTTGTGGCCACTCGCGGCCGGAGCCCCGAAGAAGATTTCAACTACTCTGCTAGCCGTCCCGGTACATGGAGAATGCCTTTGGTGGTCTTGATCGACGGCGATTCGGCCAGCTCCAGCGAGATCTTTGCCGGGGCTATCCGGGACCATGCCCGGGGCACGATTGTGGGTGCCAGGAGCTACGGCAAAGGATCGATTCAAGGCATCTTTCCACTGGAAGTAGCAGGAGTTGGGATGCGGCTGACCACGGCCAAATTTTATTCCCCCAATGGCCACCCTTACAGCCTCGTGGGAGTTGAGCCCGATCTGGCCGTGCAGTCGGTCGCCAAGCCAGTCGGGGATGATGCCACGTCGATTTCTGACGCACGCCAGAGCGATGCTGTCTTGGATGCGGCTCTGGACGTTGCCCGTCGGTCGGCCGTCCGGCCCGCCTCAAAGCCCGTCCAACGCACGACGGTTGCCCGCTAACTCCCGCCCCTGAGCCCGGTCGCGGGAGGGCGACTTGAACTCGGCTTGGCTCGCCTGTAAATTGGCACCTTCGAGTGATTTCGGAAGGCTTGCGTGCGTCGCAGAAAATCTTCTTCTGGCTGCGTCGCGTAGAACTTGGGCGAGAGTGTCTTTGGACCCAATGGATCGAGTGGTCGCGAGAGACAGTTGCCCCCGTTCTGCAATCGCACGGCCCCCGGCAGTTTCCTTTTTCCGGCTGGTCTTTTACCTCGGCGTCGCCATGCGCCCCAAAGAAGAAAGAATGTCCCATGACAAGTGCCCGTGCCAGTGCGATTGCGGCGATTAACAACTACAAGTCGAACGGTCAGGCTTGGAACTTTCGCGAGACTCCCACGAGCGAGATTTTTGGCGCCAATGTTTTCGGCGACTCTGTCATGAAAGACCGTTTGCCCAAGAGCGTCTACAGGGCATTGCAGGCAACGATCAAGCAGGGCAAGCAGATCGATTCCAGCATTGCAGACGCCGTGGCGATGGCGATGAAGGACTGGGCCATTGAAAAGGGTGCCACGCACTACGCACACGTTTTCTATCCACTCACGGGGCTGACCGCAGAGAAGCACGATAGTTTTCTCACGCCCACAGGCGACGGCGATGCCATCGCAGAGTTTTCCGGCAAGGAACTGATTCAGGGCGAACCCGATGCATCGAGCTTTCCATCCGGCGGGCTGCGCGCCACGTTTGAGGCCCGAGGTTACACCGCGTGGGATCCGACCAGCCCCGCCTATGTCCTCGACAATCCCAATGGCACAACGCTCTGCATTCCGACCGCGTTTTGCTCGTGGACCGGAGA
>QWQH01000145.1 GCA_003670915.1 Planctomycetota bacterium
CCTAGGAGCACCAGCAGAAAAACGGTCACGGTCATCTGCCACTGACCCCATGCCGGAACGTTGGCGATGAAGAGCGGGTTATTGATCAAGTGCGCAGCGGCGTCGGCAGCGGAAAGGGTTTTGGTGATGACGAAGTCAGTGGCTGCGAATCCGATCAGCACCAGCACCGCGATTTTGCCGGTCCATCCGCGAAAGATCCGCTCGATCATGCCGACTGACCCGACCCCATCCGGCGTTTCCCCGGCAACATACCGGTAAATCGGCAGGGCACCGAAGAGCGTCACCAGTACGAGGATCACGGTGGCAATGGGGGCGAGTGTTCCAGCGCCCTCAAACGCGATCGATGGCTGGTAGCCAAGCGTGCTGAAATAGTCGACCCCACACAGGCACATGATGAGCCACCACAGGTAGTGATGGTCATGAGACGCATGAGATGGCTGAGACGGCTGGGGCGGCTTGATCATGAAAATCTTGCGGGAATCCGTTGGACGATGCGGATGCGCACATGCAGGAGTGGATGGAGATCTCCGTGCGATGCGCGAGTTAGCGGCTCATCCGGCGGAGATCATACACGCTCTGAACCTCCATGCCCACCGCTACGAACCGAGCAACTTTCTTCGGAAAGGCACTCCAGTTCACGAGAGTATGGAGAGGCCACAGGTTTGACTGGGCTGCCGCGGCCACGCGAGGAGACTTTTGCCGTCTCCTTTGCCCATCGTGCTATCCCACGCCGCCGCCCCTACTTCGGGCCCCTCACGGCGATCCATTTGCCTCTCCGAGCGACCGCGTGGCAGTGATGCGTTTACTCGGGGCCCTTTACTGAAGTGTCTCCACCAGCAGCGTGTGCTTCACCGACTGGAGTTGCTCGTGGGCAGCCTTGTCGAACTGCTCCCAGCGGTTCATCAGCTTCTTCGTGAGGACGCCTGCCGCCTGCTGAGTCTCCTTGTCGGTGGCGATATCGGGAATCATGCGGAAATCAGTCACGATCTGCTTGATCATGAAGGTCTCGAATTTCTGCTTCTCGGCAACTGCTCCCTGAAGATGGGCGAATGCGTCGTCGAACGGTGTCTTGGAGAACTCTGCCGGCAGGTTCACGCCGGCGGCCAGCTGTTCCTTTGAGAATTCTAGGCTCTCTTTGCCCCATGTGACCCTCGCTTTTGCGGTCTCCAATCCCGTCACCTTGAGCATGAACCGATTCAGATCCTCATTGAAGGCCACGAAGGGGAGGATGCTCCGCGTGCTCCCACTGCCTTTGCCGTTGCCCTCGAAGCAGAATGGCCATCGGCTGCTCTCCAGATCGATCGTTGCCGTCCCGTTGGCACGCGATGCCCTTGTCACGGCATGGCCCTTGCTCGGCTTCACGGCGGCTTCCTGCGGCCCCTTCAAGTCGACTGCAATCTCGCCAATCGCGCCATCGACTCCGAGCCCCTTGAGAAATGCATAGGCCATGAGGAGCTGGCCGTTGGGGCCGGGGTGAAATCCATCGCCGCCGCACACGTCATACGTGGGCCCCAGCTTTTCGTTCGCCTTCTGCATCGCGGCGACCATCGCTCCGTGCACGTCGGCGAACCGTTGGCGGTTCTCCGCAGCAAGCTGTTTGTCGATGTCGCGCAGATGGGCGAGATTGTCGTTGTAGGCCACGTGCGACGGCTGCTCCCCCATCTTCTGCCCCGGCCGAAAGAAGTTGGTGTCAACTGCACCGGGGGAGCCGATCACGATCTCCTTCACTCCCATACGATCGAGCTTTGAAAGCACGCCTCGCATGTTCTTCTCATACCCGGCACCGATCTCGGTCTTCCAGGGCTGATAGCCGCCGTCGTTCATGCCGTAGCAGAGCGTGACCACGGTGGGGTGGAACGCGGCGAGGTCGTTTTCCACTCGGTTCGCAAAGCCCCCGGCCGTTTCTCCACCCCAGCCAAATTGCATCACCTGCACGTTGGACACCCCGGAGCAGGCCAGCAGATAACATTCTAGGAATTTGCTGTAGAGCTTCTGTTCGGTGATCGAATCGCCCACGATCGCGATGCGGGCAGCCGGCACGACCGCCGACTCGGCCCGCAGGGTGGCAGCGACCAACACGGACGACGCGGCGATGGTCAGCAGGAGCAGTGGGTGCAGGCGTTTCATGGGGGCATCTCCGCGGGGTCGAGGATGTGGTGCAATAAGAATTCGGGTCGCCGGATCATACCGCGGCCTTCGTTTTCGAGGGACGCAGGATCGCCAGCACGGCCGGCAGCAGAATGAGCGAGGTGAGCGTGCAGGTTGTCACGCCCAGCGTGAGCACGCGGCCGAGGCTTTCCAGCCCCCTGTGACTAGCCACCATCAACGCACCGAATCCCAGAATCGTCGTCAGTGCGTCGACGAGTACGGAGTTGGCGGTGGAGGCACTGATCCGGTACGGGCCCGGCCGCTCCAGCGCGTCGTGCATAATGTGCACGCCGTAGTCCACGGCGATGCCCAGGATCAACGGAATGCCGATGAGGTTGGCAGGATTGAGATCGATGCCCACTAGGCCCATGAGTCCCATTGTCTGCAGCATGCCAAGTGCCAGGGGCATCGCTGCAAGAAGGGAGTGTGTGATGCTGCGGAAGTCGAGCCAGAGCACTCCTAAAATCACAATGAGCGAATAGATTGCGGCCTGCTCATAGCTGCGTTTCATCTCGAGGGATGCCTCGAATGCTTGCAGCGGGTTACCTGTGGCACGAGGATCCACACTCCGCACGTCGGTGACGAATCGCTTCAGCGAGTCGAAGTTCCAGATATCGCCGCGGCCATAAATCTTGAGTAGGTGTTTGCCGCTCTGGCCAACGAACCGGTCGACGAGGCTCGGCGGCAAGTCGTCGAGCGTGGGCGGATCTGGATCGGCCACATCGGCTAGGCCGTGGAGCCGGCTGAGAAGATCCCCCGCGGACCGCTGCTGAAACGTAGCCAACGCCTGATAGCATTCGTTGGGGCCCATACGTCGCAAGGCATCGCGGGCACGTTCCAGATGCCATGCGGTACGAAGCGCCCCCGGCCGTTTCGTGGCTTCGCCCTGCGCCCACGCGAGCGTTTCGCCGAGAGAGTCGAGCCGGTCGATGGGAATCTCGGGCGGCCGCTCTGGAAGTTTCGCCAGCCGACCGCGGATGCTTTCGATGAGTGGCCGCTTGAGTTGCTCATCGACGGGTAACAGCGAAGCGATCTCATCCACGCGTTCGACGCTCGCAAGCGCCGTGAGTTGCTTCTTGCGTTCGAGGAGTTGCTCCTGCGAGTCGGCGATGGAGAGGGCATACCACACGCTTTGATCTGATTCCGCCAGTAACTTCTTCTCAATTTCCACACTCTCCAAGCCGTCGGCCTGCATGTTGAGTAGGTTGTGGTCGTATCGCAAATCTTGGATTCCAGAGGCAACCGCCAGCGTGGTGGCCAGTGCGGCCAGCACCACAAATCGTGGATGGCGAAAAATGGGCTGGAGCCATAGATGCACGGGTACAGGCTCGGGGAGTCGGCGCCCCAGCGGCCCGCGATCTACGATCGCTACCACCGCTGGCAGGACAAGCAATTGCGCCGCGGCGCACAGCAGGATGCCGCCCCCTGCGATCATTCCCAGTTCCGCTACCCCAACAAAGCTCGTCAGTGCCGCACAGAAAAACGCCACTGCCGTCGTGATCGCGCCGGTGAGAATGCCTGGCCCAACGGAAGCGCTGGATTCCAAGAGCGCCGTTTCGCAAGGGAGACCGCTGCGTCGGAGTTCGAGATAGCGGCCGATGTAGTAGGTACCGTAATCGATTCCGACGCCAATCATTGTGACGGTGAACGTCACGCTCAGAATGTTTAAGTGCCCGACGGTTGCCGTGGCCCACGCGAAGGCCCACGCCATGCCGATGATCAGCACGCCATTGGCCATCAGCGCGTGCCGCACTCCCCCAAATCCTGCAATGATCACCACGATCACCGCTGCTAGTGAGAGCCCACTGGCCCACACCATCGACTGCTGGCTGGATCGCATCTCATCATCTTCCATGACGGGTAGTCCGGTCAGGCCGATCGTCACACCGGGGTGTCGCACCGCTACGAGGTTGATGAGACGCCGCAACTCGTCAGTGGCGACGGATGCTCCGGCGAATCCCCCTTTGGCCTTGGCAAGTCGCAGGAGCATGAACCCCAGTGTGCCGTCCTTGGCCAGAAGGTGTTCGCTGGAAAGATCTCGCAGCGTCGAAAGCGATTCGGGCATGCCCGGCCAAGGCGAGAGATACTCTCCGGGCTTGGCGGTAGAAGCGGCCGACACCGCGTCGAGTCCGGCCACAAGGCTTTCGGTATAACGCTCCAGCGCTGCGGCAGGCAGTTCATCGGCTGTGGTCGATCCAGGCGGCGTGCCGGCAACCATCTGGCCAGCCAGTCCGCCTACCATTGTGCCCACCTTCAACTGGGCCCAGCCGCCATCCAGAATCGGTTCGGTGCGTTGAATAAACCGATCGATCTCCGCGAGTTCCGAAGGCGAAAGGTAGTGGAGTCCCTTTGCGCGAATCTTTGAAAGATCCACCTCGTGCAGAACGGAGCGAAACAGTGCGCCGTCGCGAGACACTTCCTGCGACACCTCCTCCAGCACCTGGATCACGCTGGCTCGCGAGGAGCCTTCCACAACAACGACGGCATCTTCATCTTCGCCAAACTCTCTGACGTAGTCGATCCACAGTTTGTTGTAGTCGCTCTTTGGATCCAGCAGATCCGTCCGGCTCACCTTGTAGCCCAGCGATTGAGCCGTCCAAAAACCAGCAACCACTGCCGAGACAACGGCCACCAGCACCACCGTCGAACTGGCCCGCAAGCAGACGCGAGTCCACGCGACGAGTGCGCGGCCCAGCAGGCTCGCTGGGTATTTGTGCGCAGCGATCGGCGCGGATGCCAATGCCTCCGAACCGTCCGGGGCATCGTCGCTGTCGGATTCGTTGTCGTGGCGCATAGGCCGACACACTTTGGGGTTGAGGCACAAAGAGATGATTCAACGAGGGGGCGGGGATGGTAGGGAATCTGCGAAGCCATGCCAACCCACGCTGCGACGGTAATTCGGTAAGTCGGGCAAGCTGGGGGACAGTCAAATTCGCGTACCAAAATGATTGTTCCGCACCATCGCCGTAAACCGAAAACTCTTGCAGATCTTCTAGGTGCATCAGTGGCCCAGAAGCAGCCCGCCACACACTCGGTGTGGCCGTACGCTGAAGAGTTTGGTTCAGAGAACGTCGTCTTGTTTTGAAGGGGGAGAATCTTCATGCGTGCATGGAATTGTGGCATGGCTACCGTTGGGATTCTTGC